>CALINB010000130.1 GCA_938045325.1 uncultured Rhodospirillales bacterium
GATGGTTGCTGCGCGAGCCGCTATTGCAGCCTGGAAAATCGATAAAAAGAAATATTTGCCGTTTCACACCGCCTTGATGGCGTCCCGCGGCCGTCTTAATGAAAGCAAGATTCTAAGCATTGCCGAAAACAACGGTATCGACCTGAAAGCACTTAAAAAACAAATGAAGGAGCCCGATGTCTATCAGGAATTACAGAAAAACCTGAATTTGGCCCAAGCGCTTAATGTCAACGGTACGCCGGCATTTATCATCGGCGACCGAATCATTCCCGGCGCCGTTTCCCTGGAAGAGCTCAAGCAGATTATCGAATCACAGCAAAAAAGCTGATCAACGTATCGGCAAAAGCGTAAAGCGAAATCCGTTTCTTCCTGGTTCAGAGCCCTCCACCAATAACAGGACTGAATCCCGTTTGGCGGCTTTAGCTTTTTTAAGCTCAGCAATGACTTGTTTCGGGCTCCACACTTCCCGCTGATTGATTTGTAAAATGACCTCGCCGGGTTTTATGCCGATTTTTTTATTTTGCTCAGCGTCAATTTTTGTAATGACGACACCCGATGTACCCCAACGAAGCCCAAATGCTTCGCGTACTTTTTTCGTAATTGAAGCAAAAGAAATACCGAGGTCCTTGAATTGTACTTCCGAGGGCTGATCGATCTTCAATGATTCTGGCCACTGACCCCGGCAAGCAACGTCAGCGTTTTATCCTGACCGGCCCGACGAACGACGACGGAGGCTTTGTCTCCGGCTTTCAGTTTACCGGCACTCGCAATCAGCCGTTGAAACGTATCAATCGCCTGACCGTCAAACTTAACGATTAAATCACCCCGGCGAATGCCCGCTTGATCGGCCGGCGACCCCAGCCCCACATCACGCACCAAAACGCCGTGAGCCTGGGTTTGACCAAGCGCTCTCGATGCCGGTGCCGTCAACCCTTGAATTTGCATACCGGTAAAGCCACGACCGCCCATTACGGTGCCGGCAGGCCCCTCGGTGCCTTGATCCTTGCCGGTGCCGAGCATCGGGGCCAAACCATAGACCCCGACCAGTGCCCCAATGATCACGCCACCAAGGCCGGCTAATAGTGCGTTACGCATTTCTCCCCCATTTGCTTGCCGCTCAGCCAAGAGCCCGCCGATAATATCCGGCCCCTACACCTCAAGCAACTCAGAAGCCCGTATCATGAACACTTCGTCGGTTTCAGCCCTTCTATTTTTTTCAATTTCATTTGAATCGTAAAATCAGGAAATACCTGCATCGCCGTCGGCACAATACCATTTTCAAGCTGCATGACTTCAAGTTCATATTCCGGTTCCGCCGAACGGCCTTTCGACGGAAAGAATGCCATGCGCATATTCCAGCCGCCAACCGTCAGCAATTTATGTTTAACCGGCATGTCGATAGATTGACTGGATTTTTTATCACTAATGAAGGTTGCAACACGTAACGGGCCTTTTTCCGATGCACCGTCAAACAGAACAAATGGAACCAAGCGGTTGCCATCGGCCGCTTTCTTAATCAGCTGCGTGACATGAGAAATCGGAAATACGGTATCCGCTGGCAATTCGACGGTCATTTTTTTAGGTTGAACAAAATGAGCCTGCCCCTCGCCCGGCACACTTTTCGTCGTTGCTTTACCTTTAAACGTTTTGGTTTGCCCATTACCTTTGTCGCTGACGCTGAAACGGTAACTCAACCCATCGAAAGATTCCCAAGTCGCATACCGGATATCATGCTGAAACGATTTACCGTCAAAGGCGTTCATGGTCATATGCCATGTTTGACCGGTAATCCATCCATCACACGATTTTTCGATTTGTATGGTCATTAAGCCTTTGCCGGAAATAATGCTGGATCCGGGCTGAGGCTTAACAATTTTTACCTCGTAAACAGCACGGTGGGACGTCATGGGACTCGCCGATACAGGCGCGGAAACCATGAGAAACCCAAGCAAAGAGAAGCATGTTAGAATGGTACGAAACATTGACATCATGATGCCTACCTTAAAGACTTTAAGTTCAAGCGAAAAGCAGTTCTTGCACCGTCCCGGCGAGCAGGATATCCAATCATCATGAGCTTTCCGACCGGCATGGAATGACACCAAATAACCGCATTCGAGAATCCTGAATCAATATGGTCAAACTGTTAAGTATTTTTGGAACCCGGCCCGAAGCCATCAAAATGGCGCCGGTTATTCAAGCCCTCGATGATTCACCGGCAATCGACTCACTTGTCTGCGTAAGCGCACAACACCGTAGCATGCTCGATCAGGTCTTGTCGGCATTTGATATCCAACCGGATATCGACCTGAATGTTATGAAGCCAGATCAGGACCTCGCTCATATTACGACCGCGGTTTTGAACGGAATTGGCAACGTATTAGACGAGATACAACCGGACCGGATCCTTGTACACGGCGATACGACAACGACGTTTGCGGCATCACTGGCGGCGTTTTACCGGCAAATTCCCGTTGCACATGTTGAAGCGGGATTAAGAACCGGCAACAAATATGCGCCATTTCCGGAAGAAATGAACCGTAAGCTCGCAGACAATATCGCCGATCTTTTTTTCGCCCCAACCGACTCGGCACGGGATAACCTGTTAAGCGAAAACATACCGGCCGAACAAATTCACGTAACCGGGAATACGGTCATCGATGCGTTGCACTATGCTGTTGCAAAAATTAAAGACGACCAGAATATCATCGATGTGATTGAAAAAGGCCTGCCTACATTAGACGAGTCTAAACGCCTCATCCTAGTCACCGGCCACCGTCGGGAAAATTTCGGCACGGGATTTGAGAATATCTGCACGGCACTTCAAAGGCTTGGGGCCCGGGATGACACTCAAATCATTTATCCGGTTCACCTCAATCCAAATGTACGCGAACCGGTTGAGCGACTATTAAGCCAGCAAAACAATATTCATCTCATCGATCCGCTCGATTATTTGCCCTTTGTCTATCTGATGGAAAAGGCACACATTGTGATTACAGACTCAGGTGGTATCCAGGAAGAAGCTCCGTCTCTCGGCAAGCCCGTTCTCGTCATGCGCGACGTAACCGAGCGACCCGAAGCTGTCGCCGCCGGCACCGTTAAGCTGGTCGGAACGGATGTTGCCGCCATCACTGATATGGCAGCAACTTTACTCGATAATGAAGACACATACGCCGCCATGAGCCAGGCGCAAAACCCTTACGGTGACGGCAAGGCCGCCCCTCGCATTCGCGACATCCTGCTTAAACAACACAGCGTTTAATCATTTAAATTTAATTGAAGATGCGGCTTTGTCTTACGAGCCGGCTTTGGCTTTTTCGTCAACGAGGTCTTTGTATTTGGTGATATACTTATCACCCTTCCAGTCGATGATCTCATACGTCCAGTCTTGAACTTTTTTATTAATAGCCTCCGCCCGTTTCACGGCGGCCGCATTTTTATCGTCGACGGCGGTTGCCTTAAAATTAACCCAGTACTTATCCATCAACTTAAGCACATCGAGGGATATTTTAAGGCTATCGAATGTTTCGACCGTGACGTACCGCACGTTGGTCGTAAACTGAATTTTTCCTCTTTTGCGAACATCTTGCAGCTCGACTTCATCGAGCAAGTCTTCCAAATCTTTCGCTTTATCTTGTTTCAAGGCACCCTTTTCCGGCTTGGGTTCCAGAGTGAAAGCTTTATCCGCCGCGGCCCGTTGAACGGAAAAGGACTTAGCGTCCTTCCCATCATCGCGAAACGAGATCCGTTTAACGGTGTTCTTTTTGACGTCAATAACGTCGCTAACCAACCAATTTTCTGCCGAGCTGGGAATAATCATTTCGCCTTCGGCGCGCCATGATTGGTTGTCGCCCGGCTTGCGGACATAAAGCCCCGGCACATTAGCGTGCGACGTGATCGTTTCAAGCTTGCCGATTATCACCTTGGCCATCGTTTTTCCGCCCGAACCTTGAAGTTCGACCATTTTTGAGTTGGCGTCCTTATTGGTGACATCCTCGACTTCGAGCTTACTGTGCTTCTTGGGGTCCGCCGTCATTTTTTCAAGCAATCGGATCGTCGCCAGCCCGGCTATAATTTTCCGGACCTTCCCAATACCAACGGGATATCCGCCCTTCGACTCCATCAACCAGTTATCTTTTCCTTTGTCGATAACGACCGCCTCATCTTTTGACGTCACGATGATTTTAGCGACGTTGTTGGCGTTATCGGCCAGCGCCGGGAACAATGTAACGCCTTTCGCCTCGGTTGAGAATTCATCAGCCCGGTCGACCACGGCAACGCCCGCGGCGATCACACTGATAGCCGTTATGCCCGCAAAGATGATTAATGATTTCGGTGTCATGGCGAAGTGTCCTTTTCGCTTATCGCTAATCGAGTTGCCTTTGTTATGTTCGCGCCGTGGCCGAGCGCCTGCCCGCACGGCGGCGGCGTATCACAGCCAAACCGAAAGCGATAATCGTGATTAAAATCGGAACCGCAGCGATATTGAGAAATTTCAATCGCGTTTCCAATGCGTCAATGTCTTTTGATAGGGCATGTTGCACGGCCCGCAGTTGACTGCGAAGGCTGATCATGTCCGATCTGAATTTTTTAACCAGAGCTTGCTGCTGTTTAGTCAAAATCACATTTCCGGAGCGGTCCTTTTGATTGCCTTCGATACCGGCAAGTTTCTTTTGCAACTCTTCAAGCTTCTTTTGCAGGCCTTGCTCGGTTTTACGGTAACGAATTTCGGCCGCGCGCTGTAGATCATTGACGACCTTGAACGAGCGCTCTTTGATGCCCCGCCCCCGCAACGTAATGAGTTCCTTGCTGCCGGTAAAATTATCCAACATGTTAATCGCAAAATCTGCATTGTTGGCAAACGGCACAACGATGCGCTGTCCGAGTAGATTTTGCGCGGTCAACCACGTACGGTCGGCAAGGACGTCCACATCGGCGACAACGATGACACTGATTGGATCTTTTGACTCCTTGATATGCGGCGGCAGTGGTTTTTCTTTCGGGCCTTTTTTCGTGTCCTTATTGCCTTCTTCTTTCTTAGGCTTCGGTGCACTTTCGTAAGCCGATTTTGCCGGTCCGGTGACCCGGGCCGCCACCACGTACCGGTCTTGGCTTGGCTTGAATTCATTCAACAATTCAATCGGATTAGGCCGCCGTGCTTTACTTTTAGCGACATCGACCAACATGGAATTGGCCGACGATTGCGCTAACGGCGTGAATGTCGTCGTCGCGCCTTTAAGCGGCTTTAAAGCCCCGACCGTCAAAAAACGAAGCTCTTCCAGATCGCCGGTAATCACTTCATTTTGCGCGAGGCCGTCCTTTCTGACCCCAAACCATAAAATATAATCCGTGATGACGTTGCGGCCTTGGGTTTGCGCCCGGACCCGTGTTGCCAGTTGACGGTCGCCGACAACTTTATCTTTGATCATTTCAAGCCCCCACGCCTTCATTAGCTTCGGCAAATCCGAACTCGTGTTTTTCGGCGGGACGGGGCCACGCTGGGTCATTTGGGGCTGTGAATTAATGGCATTCGGATCGAGAAATACAATTGCGCGCCCGCCACGCAATACAAATTGGTCAATGGCATACAGGGCCGACTCTTCCAAATCCTGCGGATGGATAATCATCAGCACTTTGATGTTGTCGGGTATTTTTTTGACGTCGTCATCAAGCTCTTTCATTGTGAAGAACTGTTTCATGTACGTCAGGACCTGCCAGGCTTTGAACTGAGTCATCCGGCTGCCCTGAACGGCGATGCCGTCAAAAAAGCCGATAACCGGTTTTTCCGGGTTTGCCAGGTTATAAACAAGCCGGGTGAGGTCGTATTCGAGAAATGATTCCCGTTGCGCGCTGAACAAGGGAATGACGTCATGATCGTCGGTGCTATTGGTGCCGACAAGACCGAAATAAGCCTGCGAGCCGGCTTCATCAAGCGGAATACCGCGAAGGCCGAAACCAACGGCACGGTCTTCTTCCGGCGAATACGGCTCCGGATTCAGCATTTCGAGCTTGATCTTGCCTTGCGCCAAGCGCGCATAGGTTTGCACCAACTCCTGAACCCGGGACATAAACAGACCATATTGCGGCGAGGCCTCTTTTAAAGACTTCGACGCATAAAGGCGCAGCTTAATCGGCTCCTGCAAATTCGCCAGGGCGTGTTTGGTCCCCTTGGACAGCGTGTAAATACGCTCTTCCGTCAAATCAATACGCGAGTTCGTTAAGCTTAAACTCGTAAACAAATTGAATGATAAAAAGCAAACGATGACCAACACAACACCGGTTATGGCGATTGTTTTGCGGTCCAATTTATTTAACCACTCGATCATGCCAACACCTATGACGCTTTCTTAAATTCGATAATGACCGTGGTGAGATACAGTACCAACACGATAAAC
>CALINB010000131.1 GCA_938045325.1 uncultured Rhodospirillales bacterium
CGCTGTATTTGCTGAAAAATGAAAATCAACTCGAATTCGCGATCATGCGCACGGACTCGCTGAACATCGCCATGGGCGGCACGACAGGCAAAACAATCGACTTCCCGCCCTTGAATCTTTATGACGAAAACGGCGAGGCGAACATGGCGAATATCGCCAACTATGCGGCGATTACCAAAGAATCCGTCAACATCAAAGACGCCTATCAATCGCAAAAATTCGATTTTTCCGGCACCCGTAAATTCGATGAAGGCAGCGGGTATCGTTCAAAATCTTTTTTAACCGTCCCGCTCAAAAACCATGAAGGCGACGTGATCGGCGTGCTGCAGCTTCTCAACGCGCAACACCCGAAGACCGGTGAGGTCGTGCCCTTCTCAGAGCACATCCAGCCATTGATTGAAGCGCTGGCATCGCAAGCCGCTGTTGCGCTCGACAATCAACTGCTGTTGGAAGCGCAGCGTGTCCTGCTCGACTCCTTCATCGAGTTGATCGCATCCGCGATTGACGCCAAGTCTCCCTACACGGGTGGTCACTGCCAACGTGTGCCTGAGCTTACAAAAATGCTGGCTGGGGCCGCATGTGATGCGAAAGACGGCTCCTTCGCCGACTTCGATCTCAACGAAGAAGAATGGTACGAACTGCACATCGCTGGCTGGCTGCACGATTGCGGCAAGGTCACGACGCCGGAATATGTCGTCGACAAGGCCGTCAAGCTCGAAACAATTTTCAACCGCATTCATGAAGTGCGTACGCGGTTCGAGGTCGTCAAACGGGACGTCGAAATTGAATACCTGAAAAAACGGTTGGATGGCGACGGTGATCCGGCTGAGCTGGAAAAAGAAAAAGACGCGCGCCTCAAACAGCTGGATGATGATTTCGCTTTCATCGCCCAAACCAACATCGGCGGTGAGTTTATGGATGAGGAGAAAAAAGAGCGGGTCAAACAAATCGCCGAGATCAAATGGACCCGCACGCTCGACGACCGGATCGGATTATCTTACGACGAAGCGAAACGTTTTGAAAAAACACCGGCAAAATCATTGCCGGTTGAAGAGGGCCTGCTCGCCGACAAGGAGGAACACATCATCGAGCGTGAAAGTTTCGACCTCTTTAACGATGACAATCCTTACGGCTTTAAGATGGAAGTGCCGGCGCAGCAATACAACATGGGCGAAGTTTACAATCTCTGCATCGACCGCGGCACCCTAACGACCGAAGAACGCTTTAAGATCAACGATCACATCGTGCAGACTATCGTTATGCTCGATCAGCTGCCGTTCCCGAAAAATCTCCGCCGTGTCCCGGAATACGCCGGCGGCCACCACGAAACCATGATCGGCACCGGTTATCCGCGGCGATTGTCAAAGGACGACATGTCCATCCCGGCGCGCATCATGGCCATTGCCGATATTTTCGAAGCGCTCACCGCATCCGATCGACCCTATAAGGCACCGAAAACGTTGAGCGAAAGCATGAAGATCATGAACTTCATGAAGAAAGATCAGCATATCGATCCGGAATTATTCGACTTGTTCCTCACCTCGGGTATTTACAAAAAATACGCTGAACGCTTTTTGAAGCCGGAACAAATCGACGAGGTCGATATCGAACAATACCTCGGCTGATACCGGCATCATTGGAATGACACCAGATCAACATTACCGAGCGACGCAATACCCCTACAGCATTCCCGATTATTCTTTTGTGTTTGATCAGGGTGAAACCAAACCCGTCCGCACTAAAAACGAAATGCCGGATTTGACCGGACGCACACCGGTCATCGCGTGCGGCTCGAACTTATCCCACGAACGATTGCTGCAAAAATACGGTGAAAAAGCTGAACCCCTGCCGGTTATCCGCATACAATTAAATGATTTTGACACTGTTTATGCCGCCCACATTGCCCGTTACGGCGCCGTTTCCGCGACCCTACACCCCTCGCCCGGCACGACCGTTTCGCTCGCGATTAATTGGCTCAGCGAAACGCAATTGACCCGCATGCACGAAACCGAAGCCGATAATTATCACTACTGCAAACTCGGCAATTTAGAATTAACACCCGAGTTCGGCCCGTCACTGACGGAGGCTTATGCCTATATCGGCACCGCCGGCTGCTGGGCGCCGAACGAAAAACCGATCCCACTCGCGGCGGTTCGAGCGGACAACCGCCGATGGGAGGCGCACCATCAGGAAAGCGTTCAACAGTTGGCGCACCAACGGCTCGCACCGGACGGCACGCTTCGCGATTTTATCCACGCAAATATCAACGACGGGCAATCCCGCGAGACGCATGCGCGCATGCTGCAGCAAACCACGCAAACATTTTCTTATACATTTACCGAGGTATTGGAAATGGGCGTTCAGCCGGCCGAATGACCCGCTATAATCGCCGCGAGGATAATAAAGCCGAAATCGCGGTTCGTTTTAAACTTCACCAAACAGTCTTTCGCGTTATCGGTATCGACTTTCATGGCCTGCCACAGCAGGTGAGCAACGCCCAAGGCAAGCACAGCGAAATATGCCCAGTGCAGTTCGGCAAGCACGCCGGCAAGCGCTAACAACGCCGCCGTCACACCATAAAACCCAAAAAGCCAGACCCGGGTCTTGTCACCGAACTTAATTGCGGTGGACTTAACCCCGATCAGCATGTCGTCTTCTTTGTCCTGGTGGGCGTAAATTGTGTCGTAACCGAGTGTCCAAAACACGCCGGCGAAATAAAGCGCTACGGCCGGCGCGCCTAAACTGCCGTGCACGGCTGCCCATCCGAGCAACGCCCCCCAGTTAAACGTAAAACCGAGCACCAGCTGCGGCCAGTGAGTGACTCGTTTCATGAACGGATAAATTGCAATCAAGGCGACCGACATCATACCGACGGCGACCGTAAACGTATTGAACTGCAGCAACACCAAAAGACCAATGAAGAGTTGAAAGCCGAGAAAGGCTATCGCCTGGACTACCGAGATTTGACCGCTGGGAATGGGCCGCATGGCTGTGCGGGCGACACGGCCGTCGAAATCACGGTCCGCGATATCGTTCAGGGTGCACCCCGCACCGCGCATGACGACCGAACCGACCGCAAACAAGGCCAGCAGCCACACACTCGGCCAGCCGGGGCTGGCTAAGGCAACACTCCACCAGCAGGGAATCAATAGCAGCCAGGTGCCGATCGGCCGGTCGACCCGGGCTAGGCGCAGATACGGCTGAACGGCCGCCGGCGCATACCGGTCAACCCAGGTACCCTGCGGCATATCGGTGGCTGCACTCTTGACCATGTCTGACATGGATGAAAGTAATACGGGATTAACCCGTCTCAAGCAATTACCGGCCCCTGCCCGTTCGACGAATTAAGGAACCGCCTCATATGTATAAGGCCAGAAACAATGTCAGGCTTTACGTTTCGAGCGCTCTATCGGCAAACGGCCCAGTTGAATTGACCGCCGGACAACAGCACTATCTCGCCCAGGTCATGCGAATCAAAGTCGGCGATTCGATCCTGCTGTTTAACGGCTCAGACGGCGAATGGCGGGCCAGCATCAAAGCCATCAGCAAGAAAACATGCACGCTTCAAATTACCGAGCAAACCCGTGAGCAAGAAAAACCGTTCGATGTCTGGCTCGCATTCGCGCCGGTCAAAAAAACCCGCACCGATTTTATCGTCGAAAAGGCAACCGAAATGGGCGTTGAACGGTTGCTTCCTGTTTTCACGGATTTTACGGCGAGCAAACGCGTAAATACCGAGCGATTGCACACGATCGCCATTGAAGCCGCCGAACAATGCCACCGGCTCGATGTACCGGTCATTGATCCAGCACAAAAACTCGATGAAGTGATACAGCAATGGCCGGAATCGCGAACACTATTTGTGCTCGATGAGCTGGGACACGAAACAGGAAAAGCCGAACCCATACTTAATGTCCTTGAATCACCGGAATACAACACCGGCGCAAAGCCTGTCGGGTTTCTGACCGGGCCCGAGGGCGGATTCAGCGCCCAAGAACTTGACGGATTACGAAAACTGCCCTTTGTTAGACCGCTTACTTTGGGATCGAGAATCCTACGGGCAGAAACAGCCGTGGCGGCGGCACTCGCCTGTTACCGGGCAACCGTCGATAAGGCACGAATATGAACAACGATCCCGTCACCGATAAAGATATTTTACTTTGCTACATGCACGACGGTTGCAAAGCACCCGAAGCGTGGCGCATTGGCACCGAGCATGAAAAATTCGCCTATGACCTTGAGACACTGAAGCCGCTGCCTTACGAAGGGGAAAAAAGTATTCGCAACCTTCTTGAAGCTTTGCAGCGGTTCGACTGGGAACCGGTCCTCGAGAACGGCAACATCATTGCGCTTAAAAAAAGTGACGGCAGCTCGGTCACCCTAGAACCCGCGGGCCAACTTGAACTGTCGGGAGCTGCCGTCGAAACCATCCACCAAACCTGCTACGAAGTGAACCAGCACCTCAGTCAGGTTAAAACGGTCGCCCGAGAGATGGACATCGGATTTTTAGGCCTCGGTTATCAGCCTAAATGGCCGCGCACGGACATGCCGTGGATGCCGAAAGGGCGCTACAAAATCATGCGCGAGTACATGCCCAAGAAAGGCAGCATGGGTCTTGAGATGATGCAGGCTACCTGCACCGTGCAGGTCAATTTGGATTTCGATTCCGAAGAAACCATGATTCAAATGTTTCGCATTGCGTTGGCCTTGCAACCCATTGCGACGGCGCTTTGGGCCAATTCGCCTTTTAAAGAAAGCAAGCCTTCCGGATTTCTCAGCTATCGCAGCCACGTTTGGACCGATACCGATCCGGACCGCTGCGGCATGCTCGATTTCGTTTTCGACGACGATTTCGGCTTCGAACGGTACGTCGATTACATCCTCGATGTGCCGATGTATTTTATTTACCGCGACGGAAAGTACCTCGATGTCTCCGGCAAATCATTCAGGGATTATATGGCCGGTAAGCTCGACGGTTTCGAGGGCCAATACCCGACGATTAAAGACTGGGAAGATCATATGAGCACCGCGTTTCCCGAAGTGCGCCTCAAGAAGTTTCTCGAAATGCGCGGTGCCGACGGCGGCCCTTGGGCGCGGCTGTGCGCACTCTCGGCGTTTTGGGTCGGCTTGCTGTATGACGATGAAGCGCGAAATGCCGCCTGGGATTTGATTGAGGATTGGTCCGTCGAGGAAATTTCGGCCCTGCGCGATAACGTACCGCAAACGGCATTAAAAACCCCCTTTCGCAACCGCACGGTCCGGGAAATCGCGCTGGATGTTCTGCTGATTGCACGTAAAGGCCTAAAAAACCGTGCCCGGTTTGATTCCGCCGGGATGGATGAAACGCATTTTCTCAAGCCCATGAACCGCATTGCCGAATCCGGCTTCACTCCGGCGGAAGAATTGCTGTCGGCGTACGAACACCGCTGGGAACAAAACGTCGATCCGGTTTTCTTGGAATATGCGTATTAGTCGCGCAAATCATCTTGTCCACAATATTTCTGGCGAACACTTAGAAAGTCCCTATATTCCGGACCATGACCGCCCTTATCTCCATCACGAATTTATCGAAAACCTACGATACCGGATTTGCCGCCCTTAAGGGGATCGATTTGGATATCGAGAAAGGTGAAATCCTGGCTTTACTCGGACCGAACGGTGCGGGCAAAACGACACTGATCAGCATCATTTGCGGGATCGTCAGTCCGTCGACGGGCAGTGCCACGATTGGCGGCCACGATATCATCCGCGATTACCGCATTACCCGCGAGATGATCGGATTGGTGCCGCAGGAACTGACGACGGATGCGTTCGAGACTGTTTGGGCCACGGTGTCGTTCAGCCGCGGACTTCACGGCAAAAAACCGAATCCGGCGCACATCGAAAAAGTCCTTAAAGACCTCTCGTTATGGGACAAGAAAGACAATAAGATGATCACCCTCTCGGGCGGCATGAAACGCCGGGTCCTGATCGCCAAGGCCTTATCGCATGAACCCGATATCCTTTTCCTTGATGAGCCCACTGCCGGTGTCGATGTCGAGTTACGTAAAGATATGTGGCGGCTGGTCAACGATTTACGCGCTTCCGGCGTCACCATCATCCTGACGACGCACTATATCGAGGAAGCCGAAGAGATCGCCGATCGGATCGGCGTGATCAATCATGGCGAGTTGATTTTGGTCGAGGAAAAATCCGCGTTGATGAACAAACTCGGCAAAAAACAGCTGATCCTCGATTTACAGCAACCCCTCACCTCGATCCCGGCAACACTCGATTCGTTTGGCCTCGAACTTGCCGCCGATGGCGAACAGTTGATTTACACCTACGATACGCAAGCCGAACGTACCGGCATCACCGCGTTGCTCGGTGGCCTCAGCGAGGCCGGTATTTATTTTAAAGACCTGAACACGACGAAAAGCTCTCTGGAAGATATTTTCGTCGACCTGGTGAGGAAGCCCGAATGAACATTCAAGCGGTCAAAGCGATTTATAAGTTTGAAATGTCACGCGCTCTGCGGACCCTGTTTCAAAGCCTTGTTTCGCCGGTCATTTCGACGTCGCTTTATTTCGTCGTGTTCGGTTCGGCCATCGGTTCGCGCATTACGGACGTCGAAGGCGTTTCCTACGGCTCGTTTATCGTGCCGGGCTTGATCATGCTTTCGATCCTTACACAAAGCGTTTCAAATGCATCCTTCGGTATCTTTTTTCCGAAATTCACCGGCACGATTTACGAACTGTTGTCCGCACCGGTTTCGTATTTCGAAATCGTGCTCGGCTACGTCGGCGCGGCGGCGACAAAATCGATTATCCTCGGGCTCATCATCCTGGGGACGGCTGGTTTGTTCGTTCCCATACAACTAGCGCATCCATTTTGGATGCTGCTGTTTCTGGTGCTCACGTCCGTTACCTTCAGTCTATTCGGCTTCATCATCGGCATTTGGGCCGATAACTTCGACAAGTTGCAACTGATCCCGCTTTTGATCATTACGCCACTGGTTTTTCTCGGCGGCAGTTTTTATTCGGTCAGCATGCTGCCGCCGGTGTGGCAAACCGTGACGCTGTTCAACCCGATTTTGTATTTGATCAGCGGCTTTCGCTGGAGCTTTTATGAAATCGCCGACGTGACCATCGCAACAAGCCTGTTGATGATCATGATTTTTCTCGCGATTTGCCTCGTAACGGTTTGGTGGATTTTAAAAACCGGCTATAGGGTGAAGCAATAATAAAGAAATATCCGTATTTGTTGGCGTTTTGCGTGTTATGATCTAGGCATGAACACCACTCCGGATCTCAGCAACGGCTTTTCCCGCGACAACCCCAGCCCCCGTTACCGTGAATTGCTGGCACTTTACCAATCGCTACATCACGAAGGGGACCCCGAGATGGGTCACGCGCCCGAACAAATCTTCAACGGCCGCTCCCTGCGCTCGCAAATCGGCAACATTCAAATGCTGACCGTGCAATTCAAGGCGAAGTCATTGCTCGATTACGGTGCCGGCAAAGGACTTCCCTATCAGGAAACCGATCTCAAACATCCGAGCGGCCGGGTGTACAAAAACCTCGCCGAATTTTTCGAAGTCGAGTCGATCACCTGTTACGATCCGGCCTACAAGCCCTACAGCACGTTCCCGGCGGAGCAGAAATTCGACGGCGTCATCTCGACCGATGTCATGGAACATTGCCCGGAAGAAGACCTCCCATGGATTCTCGATGAAATGTTTGCTGTCGCGGGTAAGTTCGTGTTTGCAAACGTGAACGGTCGGCCCGCCGACCGACATTTACCGAACGGCGACAACGCCCACTGCACGCTCTATCCGATGGAATGGTGGAACGAATTGTTTGCGAGCACGCGCAAAAACCACCCGGAAATTCCGTATTTTATTTTGTATTCGAGTGACCAGATCGGCCCCGATGGGCAATACGTCGAACACGCGATTAACGGTTAAATAAAGACAGTTCACAAGGCGCGTTAAGCCCCCGTACCGCCGACGGTCATGGCGTCCACTTTGAGCGTCGGCTGACCGACCCCGACCGGTACGCCCTGGCCCTCCTTGCCGCAAGTACCGATACCAGGATCGAGTTCCATGTCCGAGCCGACCGCGGAAACGCGGGTTAGGATATCCGGCCCGTTGCCGATCAGCGACGCCCCTTTGACCGGCGCGGTCACCTTACCATCTTCGATGAGATACGCCTCGGTGCAGGTAAAGACGAATTTGCCCGACGTGATATCGACCTGGCCGCCGCCGAACTGAACCGCATAGAGGCCGTTTTGCACGGACTTGATGATGTCTTCGGGGGAGTCCTGGCCCGCCAGCATGTAGGTATTGGTCATGCGCGGCATTGGCACATGAGCAAAACTTTGCCGGCGGCCGTTGCCGGTCGGCTTCATGCCCATGAGGCGCGCGTTTTGCCGGTCCTGCATATAACCTTTGAGGATTCCGTCTTCGATCAACACGGTGTTTTCCGTCGGCGTGCCCTCGTCATCAATGGTGAGCGATCCGCGCCGGTCTTGGATGGTGCCGTCATCGACGACCGTGACGCCGGGGGACGCGACCCGCTCGCCAAGAAGTCCTGAAAAGGCGGACGTTTTCTTGCGGTTGAAATCGCCCTCGAGGCCGTGACCGATGGCTTCGTGCAAGAGGATGCCCGGCCAGCCCGCGCCAAGGACGACGGTTTTTTCACCCGCCGGTGCGGGACGCGAGTCCAACATCACCACCGCCTGGCGCAACGCTTCATCGACTGCGCCCTGCCAGGTGTCCTCTTCGAGGAATTGATCGAAGCTCACTCGCCCGCCGGTGCCGTAACTGCCCGCTTCCATGCGATCGGCGTCGCTGGCGACCACATTAACATTCATGCGCACCAAGGGGCGGACATCGGCGACGCGCACACCATCCGGGCGGATAATCTGCACGGCCTGCCAATCGCCGCTGATCGACGCCGAAACCTGACTAACGCGCGGATCTTTTTTGCGGGCATAGGCATCGATATCCGCGAGCAATTTAATTTTTTGCTCGAACGCGACCCCTTGCAACGGATTGTCGTCCCGATAGAGCTGACGGTTGGTGCCCGAGGGTGATGCATCCAATACACCACCGCGGCCTTCCTGCACGGATTTGACCGTCTCGACGGAACGTTTTAAGGCCGCGTCCGACAATTCGGACGCATGCGCATAGCCCGTGGTTTCGCCCAGCACCGTGCGCAAGCCGAACCCTTGCGTGGTATCGAAGCTGGCGCTCTTCAATTGCCCATCATCGAAAACAAGGGCTTCGGATTGATTATATTCGAGGAACAGCTCGCCATCATCGGCCTTACCCACCGCGTCATCAACCAACGACTGCGTCCGTTCACGGTCAAGGCCGGCTTGATCGAAAAACAACTCATCGGTCTTGGCGAGATCGGTCATACGAACACTCCTTAAAGGGCTTAATTGGCCTTCTGTTTCATAGTATATGGGCATTAACCATAAAACAGGCAATTCAATTATCGAGCTGATTTCAGAAATTATCTTGACCTCGCACAGGGATCGCGTATGGTTCCCGCCACGTGGCGATTTGCTGACCAGCTTGCGGCCACGAAAAAAAACGCTAAAAGGTCTGTGTGACATAAAAGCTGTCCCGGCCCGAGCGGTCGGGTTTTTTTGTTACCGGGCCTCCGAATGGAGGAAAGAAAATGACTGACGATCAAAACGATGCAAAGCAGTGGCGCACAGCGACTCAATTGGTGCGCGGCGGCACCCACCGCTCCGAATTTCAGGAAACCAGCGAGGGCCTGTTTTTAACGTCCGGCTACGCTTACGAGTCGGCCGAACAGGCGCAGCGGGCCTTTAAGGGCGAAGAAGACGTTTTCATGTATTCGCGCTACGGCAACCCCACGGTTGCCATGTTTGAAAAGCGCCTATCGCTTTTAGAAGGAACGCAATATTGCTTCGCCACCGCAAGCGGCATGGCGGCGGTGTTCGCGGCTTTCGCGTCCTACCTCAACGCGGGTGACCGGATCGTCGCTTCGCGCGCACTTTTCGGCTCGTGCCACTTTGTCGTTTCCACCATTTTACCGCGTTACGGCATCGAAGCGGAACTCGTCGACGGAACCGATCTCAATCAATGGGAAAAAGCGCTTTCAAAACCGGCGAACGCGGTTTTTCTCGAATCCCCTTCCAACCCGACGCTTGAAATCATCGATATCACGGCCGTTGCCAAACTCGCGCACAAGGCCGGCGCGAAACTGGTGATCGATAATGTTTTTGCGAGCCCCATATTACAAAAACCGATCGAGCTGGGCGCGGATATCGTCGTCTATTCCGCGACCAAGCATATCGACGGGCAAGGCCGCGTCATGGGTGGTGCGTTACTCACAAACGACACCGAATATTTCAATGAAAAATTTATTCCGTTTGTCCGCAATACAGGCCCGTCCCTGAGCCCGTTCAACGCTTGGGTCATGTTGAAGGGTTTGGAAACACTGGATTTGCGCATCCGCCAGCATTGCACAAATGCATTGGCAGTGGCGACGCACCTTGAAGACCACACGGATGTGACCCGGACGATCTATCCGGGCCTGAAAAGCCATCCACAATACGATCTCGCTAAAACGCAAATGAAAGACAGCGGCACCGTTGTCGCGTTTGAAGTTAAAGGTGGGCAGGACCGTGCCTTTAAATTTTTAAACGCGCTCAAACTTGTCGATATCTCCAATAATCTCGGTGACGCCAAAAGCCTGATTACGCACCCGGCAACGACAACGCACCAACGGCTGGGCCCTGACGTGCGGGCGGAAATGGGGGTCACGGACAATTTAGTTCGGATATCGGTCGGCCTTGAAGATCCTGAAGACATCAAAGACGATCTGGACCAGGCCCTCAAGGCATCCGCGTAACCAAAGCGAATAATTTTTTACGTTTGTTTCCAGGGCAAGCCGTCGACCCGCCAGCCGTTTTTGGCATTGCGATGATGGCTGTCATCGAGATCGCCTTCGAAACCGGTTGCCACGTTGTAACACTTTTTAAAACCCGCGGCCGTCATGGCGACGGCAGCAGCTTTGGAGCGTTGCCCCGAGCGGCACAAAAACAAAACCAGCTTGTCCTCGGGAATTCCGTGCGCACGAACCTTACTTTCAAACTCGGGATCGGGTCCTTCGGCGCCGAATTGCCTCCAGGCAACGAGAATGGCGTCCTTATCGATGCTATGAAGATCGGGCACACCGACGAATTGCCACTCTTCCGGCGTGCGCACATCGACGAGGACCGTATCCAAGTCCTCGGACAGCATCTGCCAGGCTTCTTTCGGTAAAATGTCGCCTGCGTAGTCCTGCTCGGCCATGAGGCCCTCCCGAATTTAGCTGCCGTTTACGGCGGCCAGCATATCATCGACGGTCTCGAATTTCAGCCGTGGTGCCTGCGGTTTTGCGGATTCGTTTTCGATTTTTTCGATTTTCTGCCAACCTGCAATGTCGACAACTTGAATGCTTTTCTTGGCCAAAAGTTTTTTAAGTGCCGAACGGCCCGGTTTTTCACCCGATTGAACATCTTCGAGAATATGTTTCGCCGCAATTTCGCCGTCAGGCCGGTTGGTGGCGATCACACCGGTTGGCCCACGTTTAATCCAACCAACGGCATACAGCCGGTCATCAACACGGCCGTCGTCGTTCGGCACGACACAGCGGCGCTCATCAAACGGCGCACCCTCAACAGGTGTTGCCCGATACCCAATGGCGGGAATGACGAGGCCACAGTCGATCTCGAAAAACTCACCGGTGCCGACAGCCCGGCCTTCTTCGATTTTCGTGCGCTCTAATTTCAGGCCTTCGACTTTATCGCCACCGAGAATTTCGACGGGAGAAGCATAAAAAACAAAATGAACCCGCTTAGGCTTGTCATTGGGCTTGCTGTTGGCAAATTCTTTTAATGTATTGAGGTTACGTTCTTTCAGCCGTTTATCGCGGTCGGATAAGTCGACGTCACCAACATCATCTGGCAGTTGATCGGCATCCACTAATGAAACGCAATGTTCGAGCTTACCCATCTCGCGCAATTCAACATTTGTAAACTTCGCTTCAATAGGACCGCGCCGACCGATAATATAAACGTCTGTGATCGGTGAATTTTGAATGGCTTTTGCTGCATAGGCCGGCAGATCGGAATCGGCCATTTCCGCCTCGTCCTTCACCAGGACCCGGGCTACATCAATGGCGACATTGCCGACACCGATCACGGCGACGGCCTTGGTATCAAGGGCAGGATTCAGATCGCGCAAATCCGGATGCGCATTATACCAGCCGACAAAGGACGCGGAGCCGTAAACACCTGTTTTATCCTCACCCGAGATACCGAGCTTGTGATCATAGGGCGCGCCGACCGCCAGCACGACGGCATCATACATATCGCGCAATTCGGCCAAACTGATATCGCGGCCGACATCGACATTGCCGAAATACCGCACGGAAGGATCGGCAAGTGTCGTCCCGAATTTTTTTTGAATTTTTTTGGTTGTTTGATGATCCGGCGCGACCCCGGCACGAATAAGGCCGAAGGGTGTCGGCAAACGGTCAATCACGTCAATCTGAACGTCGACGTCGGACTTTAAAAGCGCGTCCGCCGTATAACAGCCAGCCGGACCCGAACCAATAATCGCTACCGAGATGGTCATGTCTTAATTTTTATTGGCGACCGGTATCCCGGTAAACGCCTCCCATTTTATTTCGCGCGTCTTTTTATGTCTGACGGCTTCTTAGCTGACCGTCCATGTATACCCGCCACGCAACAACTCATTGAGGCTACCGGCGGGCTTGTCTTTTTTCAACTGCTCGATTTGATCGTCGACACTTTGTTCGTAACTCGCTTCCGGATTGCAATACAATACGCCAATCGGAACCGGCATCGTCGGCGGCTCCATATGCGCCAGCATCATCGCCAAGCCGAGGTTAGTTTCGTCGTGAATCAAAATATCCGAATCAGCGGCGTCAGAATCGACCGTCACTACTTCCAATTCAAAAGACCCCGGCTTAACCCGGAGCCCCTTGTCGTTATCCTTACCGAAAACAAGCGGCTTGCCGTGCTCAACCAGAATTTGATGATCGGCGGCAACAGTTTTTTCCGTAAAGTTGCTGTACACACCGTCGTTATAAACGATGCAATTTTGGAAAATCTCGACGAAAGACGCGCCTTTGTGATCATGCGCCCGCTTGAATACTTCGACGAGCTGCTTTTGCTGAGTATCGATACCGCGCGCCACAAACCGCGCACCGGAACCCAACGCAAAGGCGGCGGCTTTCACCGGCGCCTCCAATGAGCCTTGCGGCGTCGAGGGCGAACGCGTTCCCTTGCGGGATGTCGGGGAATACTGACCTTTAGTCAGGCCGTAAATTTCGTTATTGAACATCAAAATCTGCACATCGATATTCCGGCGCAACACATGAAGCATATGATTGCCGCCGATCGATAAGGCATCGCCGTCACCGGTGGCGATCCAAACATCCAGGTCGGGATTGGTGAGCTTTATGCCCGATGCAAACGCCGGGGCGCGGCCATGGATGGTGTGAAAACCGTAGGTCTCGATGTAATAGGGGAAGCGGGCGGCGCAACCGATACCGGAGACAAACACCGTGTTCTCGCGGGATGCACCGATTTCCGCCAACGTGCGCTGAACGGCCTTCAAGATCGCGTAATCGCCACAGCCCGGGCACCAACGCACCTCTTGGTCAGTAGCGAAATCTTTGGCTTTTAACGGCTCGGCAGGTGTCACGACGTTCATTTTATTTCTCCAAGCGGTCACGGACCGCGGCATCAATCTCGGAAACCAAAAACGGTTGGCCGGTAACCTTATTTAAGCCCTCGGCATCAATCAAAAATTCGCTGCGCAAAACCGTTAACAACTGTCCCGTGTTCATTTCCGGCACCAAAATCCGTTCAAATCCGGATAACAAGTTTTTTAAGTTCCGCGGCAATGGCCAGATATGTCGAATATGAATATGACTGACATCCAAACCATCGGCCCGCAATTGAGAAACCGCACTGGAAATCGGGCCGAAGGTCGAGCCCCAACCGACAACGGC
>CALINB010000132.1 GCA_938045325.1 uncultured Rhodospirillales bacterium
CACGCCAACGGCAGCGGATCACCGGCTTTCGGCGCGGGGTCATCTCGATCAAGGGTTGCCGATAGGCGGATAATCGGCGATTCCGTTATGACATCCTCGAATTCTTCCGTCTTGCCGATCCACTGTTTCAGATGATCCATATCGATGTCTGAGGCGCTCATAATGCAAGGTTCTCCCTTCAATTCGGCTAATCTTTGTATCCGTTGAATTGCCTTATAAGACAGGATACCCGGCGGTGCAACGAACCGCCCCGGAAACACTGAAAATTATCCATTTTTATGTCCGGGCATTGACACATTGCAGAAATTCCGGTGTATCAAAGGAAAAGAAAGAACGAATTTTAGGGAGAAAAGACTATGCCCCACGTTCCGGCTTCGGACGTCCTGTCACGCTTTACCGTATTGGACTTAACCCGTGTCCGCTCCGGGCCGACGGCTTCAAGACAGCTCGGCGATTGGGGTGCAAACGTCATTAAGATTGAACAGCCCTCGGCGCTTGAAGCGGATGGTGCACTCGGCGCACCCCGGCATACGCCGGATTTTCAAAACCTTCAACGAAACAAGCGAAGCCTTACACTGAACATGAAAGAGCCGGATGGCCTCGCCCTTTTTATGAAATTAGCTGAAAAGGCTGATGTCATCGTCGAAAATTTCCGGCCCGATGTCAAAGGTCGCCTCGGCATTGATTATGAATCCGTTAAAGCCGTAAACCCGGGTATCGTTTACGCCAGCATTTCCGGCTTCGGCCAGGATGGGCCCTATGTCAAACGGCCCGGATTTGATCAAATCGCGCAAGGTGTCGGCGGTTTGATGTCGATCACCGGCGAGCCCGGCAAAGGCCCGATGCGGGTTGGCATTCCGATCTCCGATCTTTGCAGCGGTTTATTTTGTGCCATGGGAATTTTATTGGCCTTGTTGCGCCGGGAGGAAACTGGTGAAGGCCAATGGATCCAAACCTCATTAGTGCAATCCATGGCCTTCATGCTTGATTTTCAGGCCGCCCGCTGGCTGATGAATGGCGAAGTCCCGCAGCAGGCCGGCAACCGCCATCCGACGGGAACGCCGACGGGCGTCGTCGAAACCAAAGACGGGCACATTAATCTGGCTTCTTCCGGCAAGGTCATGTGGAAAAAACTTTGCATGCTGATGGAATTCGATGACTGGATCGATAATCCCGATTTCGCCGAAAGCAAGGATAGGTTTCGAAACCGGGAAAAAATATTTGATCGGCTAAACAAAACCATGCGCAAAGAAACAAGCGAATACTGGATCAACAAACTTAACGACGCGGGCATTCCGGCCGGTGCGATAAACTCCATCGATCAAACATTTAATGATCCGCAAGTGAAACATATCGGCATGTCGCAAAAAGTTTCATCACCGGAGCTTGGTGAAATCGAACTTGTGGCTCAGCCGATTAAGATGAGCGACTCGACAAGCACGATTAACACACCGGCCCCTGAGCGCGGCGAGCACACCGATGAAATTCTCACCGAACTGGGCATAAGCGCCGATGAAATCAAAGATCTACGGTCCCGAACCGTTATTTAGAGGAAAGGAATAAACGTCATGGCACCCGATGCAGTTGAAGAAATCGATGACATCGAAGAATATAATAAAATTGTTTATGAAACCGACGGTCCTGTCGCCAAAATTATTTTTAATAACCCTGATCGCCGGAACGCCGTTTCGCCGGACATGATGCGGGCGGTCGACGCGGCCCTCGATAAGGTGATCGAGGACGATTCCGTTCGTGTGCTCGTGATTACCGGTGCCGGCGGCAAGTCATTTATCTCCGGCAGTGATATTTCCAAGTTTGACAAGCACCGTTCTTCACCCGAGCAAGTCGAAGCTTACAATCAACGCAGCAATCGCGTGCATGAAAAAATCGAGGGGATGGACAAGCCGACCATTGCCATGATCAACGGCTTTTGCATTGGCGGTGGCGCCGGATTTGCCCTCGATTGCGATATCCGCATATGTTCAACGAAATCCCAATTTGGAATCCCGGCTGTTAAGCTGGGTCTTGGTTACCGGTATTCCAGCGTAAACCGCCTCTCCGAAATTGTCGGGCCTGCTTTTGCAAAGTTAATTTTGTTTACCGGCAGCCGGTTTACAGCCGAGGAAGCCTATCACATGGGCTTGGTTCACAAAGTCGTACCGGAAGAAGAGCTTGAAAGCACGGTGATGGAATTTGCCGAAACCATCGGCGGCAACGCGCCGTTAACGCTGAAATCCATCAAGACGATCATCAATAACATCGTTAAAGACCCGGACGACCGCGACATGGAAGAAGTCGAGCGTCAAATCGATGCGTGCTTCAAAAGCGAAGACTACATCGAAGGCCGCAAGGCATTCATGGAAAAACGCATTCCGCAATTTAAAGGAAAATAAATCACTCCCTTAAAGGGCGTCGACGATGGCCTGCCCGAGTTCCTGCGTGCTGGCCTTGCCGCCCATATCGGGCGTCATGGCAATCTTATCTTTAAGGACGATCTCGATTGCTTTGACAATTTGATCGGCCGCGTCCTTATGGCCGAGATGTTCAAGCATCATTGCCCCCGACCATATTTGGCCGATCGGATTGGAAATATTTTTTCCGGCAATGTCGGGGGCCGATCCGTGTACCGGCTCAAACATTGAGGGAAATTCTTTTTCCGGATTAATATTACCACCCGGAGCAATCGCGATTGTGCCGGTTGCCGCCGGACCCAGGTCGGACAAGATATCGCCGAACAAATTACTGCCGACAACGACATCGAACCAATCCGGGTTGCGCACAAAATGCGCGGTGAGAATATCGATGTGAAATTGATCGGTTTTAATGTCAGGGTATTGCTCAGCAACCGCGGCGAACCGCTCATCCCAATAGGGCATGGTATGTTTAATGCCGTTTGATTTTGTTGCGGACGTTACATGTTTGGCCTCGCGTGATTTGGCAAGTTCAAACGCATATTTGATAATCCGGTCCGTCCCTTTACGCGTAAAAATGCTCAACTGCGAAACTTGCTCTTCATCTGTATCGGCGTACAACCGGCCGCCGATTTCAGAGTATTCCCCTTCATTATTTTCGCGCACCACATAAAAATCGATATCACCCGGCTTACGGCCTATGAGCGGACACGGCACCCCTTCGAAGAGACGTACAGGGCGCAGGTTCACGTATTGCTGGAACTCGCGCCTGATCGGTATCAACAAACCCCACAACGAGACGTGATCCAAGACGCCCGGGAAACCGACAGCCCCGAGATAAATAGCATCATGACCCCGAATTTGATCGAGTCCATCATCCGGCATCATCTGCCCGGTTTTAGCATAAACCTCGCAACTCCAATCGAACTCGTCCCAGGTAAAATTGATGCCTAATTTTCCACCGATCGTATCCATAACGCGAATACCCTCGGGGACAACCTCCTTGCCGATGCCATCGCCGGGAATAACGGCAATTTTATAATCACTCATTTTATGTCCTGATTACGGTTAAGCGTTTCGATTTATTCTTCCGCGACAAAGGTATTGCGCAGCACACCGATATTGGTGATTTCAATTTCGCAAACATCGCCCGCTTTCATATTGGGCGAAGCACCTTCCGCACCCATCCAAATCACATCGCCCGGATAGAGCGTCAGATAGCGAGTCATGGCGCTGATGTATGTCGGAATATCGAAAATCATATTGTTGGTGGGAAATTCAATGGTGGTCTCACCATTGACCTTCACCGTGGTCGTTAATTTATCGAGATCGCCGACATCGGTTTCAATCCACGGCCCCATAGGTTTAAAAGTATCCGTGTTTTTGCCGCGCCACATGGTGCGGTCACCCTTCTGCCAATCACGCTCACTGATATCGTTGCCAATGGTGTAACCGAATACGCAGGATAGTGCATCTTCCTTGGACAAATGCTTCGCTTTCTTACCGATTACGGCAACAATCTCACCTTCATAGTGAACCTGCTCACCGGCGTCTTTCGGAATAACGACATTTTCCTCATGGCCGATCATGGCATTCACCGCGCGATATCCGATGTCAGGCTTTTCGGGGATGTTAGGCTCTTTGCCGATTCGTTTGGCGGTTTTGATCACATGTTCGGCGTAATTCAAACCGGCGGCATAAAAGGTCGGCGGAATGACCGGCGGCAGCCATTTGATATCATTCACGGAAACCGTATTGCCTGTTTTTTCCGGGTTTTCCCAGGGGATACCGTTCACTTCCTCAATCGTATCGCCGTCAACAATACCGTACGAAATTTTGCCCTTATGATCGTATCGCGCCCAACGCATGGCTTATTCTCCCTTATTTGAATTTTCTTCATGGGTTAAAACATTTTCTACCACATCAGCACAACAAATAATCCGACACCCGCTAAAACGCCCCATAAAATTGACCGCCGGGCCAGATAAAAGACCGCCAAGGCAGCACCAGCACCAGCCAGACGAATATCAAATGTTGCTTCCTGCAGCGTTCCGATAGGCAGAATAAGCATGCGCGCTACCAAACCGGCGATCAGGGCGTAGGCGATACAACTTACCCAATCAAAAACAGGACTGGTTGTTTCAAGCTGACCTGAGAAAGTAACACCGAGGGCCCGCCACATGTAGGTCGCAAGACCGGCACATAACGCCAACAACCAAGGCCAATACTCATCCATGGCCCTGCCCTTTCAACTTCATCGCCCGTTTGTTCATCATTCTGCCGCACACAAACCCGGCACTGCCTGCCACCAAACCCGTAGCGATTAACCCCCAATCCGGCGAAACAAGGTGAAAAAGCGGCCCCAATACCGCGCCCAAAACGGTCGCAATCGCGATTGATGGTTTGCTAATGCCGGCAAGGACAAGCAGCATGAAAAATATGGGATTGAGAAAGACCAATCCCAACGAAACCGGCCGCGGCACCGCACCCGCCAAAAAGTATCCCAAAGCCGCGCTCAACATGCCAGCGAACCAAATCGTCAGCGCAAATCCTAAATAATAAGGGAACCGTTCCTCACGTGGCATCAACGGCCCCCGTTGGATCAAATAGGCCCAACTGTTGATTGATAATAAATGGGCAGACAAGTAATAACGCCATGACGGAACACCCGGATCACGAATGATCGGCATAACAGTGACAACCATCGGTAAAAACCGAACGTTTACCAATGACACGGTTGCCGTAATTACCAACAAGGACGCGCCCGTGCCGTAGAGTTCGATCATGGCGATCTGCCCCGGCAGCGCCCATGTGATGAATGTCGAAAACACGGCCAGCCAGACCGACAAATCGCTGTCACGAATCAGCGACCCGAACCCTAAATAACTGGCACTGAGGGCAAGGACCGGAATGCCGCATGCGGACACCGCACCGCCGAAGAAGGCGGACCTAAATGAGCCATACTCATATTTATATGCCGATTGCTGTTCTTGATGGGGTGACATAAATTTTTTGGAAGCCGATTAAGCATAATGATTAGGAATATAGGTGAAGGTATAGAACCAGTCTGTTATTTTAAAAATGAAGAATTTTCTGTTCTCCGAGCAAATCAGCACACTGCCAATGCTCAAAACTTAAAAATATCAATTACTTCGGGGCTATGCGAACCCGGTCCTGTTTATGGTACAGTGTTTTGGATAAGATAATTTGGACGGTACGATAATGGCGCGTGGAGAAAACACACCCCCACCCCGGTATCACGATCTTGGAGGACGCATGGCAGGTGCTATCGAAAAAACGGACCATATTCTCGAACCCTGGGAAAAGCGCGTCGATGTCCTGCGCAATCTTTTAGGGGATAAAACACGCCAAGTCCTAACAACAGACGAACTTCGCAACGCCATCGAAAACCTTGGCGAAAAAGCATACGATGATCATAGCTATTACGAACGTTGGATGGCGGCCTTGATGAATATTTTAAAAGATAAAGGTATGTTGACGCAGGACGAAATCGATCAACGCATGGCCGATATCCGTAGCCGCCTTGGTTTGGAGGAAGCATAATGCCGAACCGCCCGCCACCACGTTATCACGATCTCGGCGGCCAAGATGCCGGACCGATTGAAATGGAAGAACACACCATCAAACCTTGGGTGCGCCGTTCCGATGCAGTCAAAAGCTTGCTATCCGATAAAAAGCGGCGTTTTTTAACAACTGACGAAACTCGCCACGAACTTGAAACCATGGGCGAAAACTTATACTTCGGCTTGGAGTATGGCGAGCGGCGAATGATTGCGCTGATGAATGTCCTCACGAACAAAGGACTTCTAAGCCAAGAAGAGATCGATCAAAAAATTGAAGAAATATACGCACGCCTTGGTATCGAAAAGAAAATCGAGAAAAGCGCATGACAAACCAATTTAGTGTCGGTGATGAAATTATCGTTCGGGAGGCCTTCCCCCAGGGTCATATCCGCACGCCCCATTACATTCGAGGCAAAGAAGGCGTAATCACGGAAGTCCTCGGCGAGTACAACAACCCCGAAGAACTGGCCAAAGGCATCAGAGATGCCCCGAAGAAAACCCTCTACCGGGTAAGGTTTGCACAAAAAACCGCTTGGCCGGATTACGATGGCCCTGAGAAGGATACGCTCGACCTCGACATCTACGAGCATTGGCTCGAGGCAAAATAAAATACCAGGGAGAAAAATAGATGACACACCCATCGGAGATGACCGTTCGCACCGCAAGGCAGGCCATTAAAAGCGGTCAACTCACATCGGAAAGTTTGGTGCGGGCCTATGCTGAGCGCATCGAAGAACGGGATGTCGACGTTAAAGCATGGGCATATTTTAATACCGATCAGGCAATCGCCGCGGCCCAAGCCAGCGACAAGGCCGGGAACAAAGGTCCGATTGGCGGTATCCCTGTCGGCGTTAAGGATATTATCGACACCTTCGATATGCCGACCGAATACGGCTCACCCATTTTCAAAGGCAATCAGCCATCATCGGACGCAACCTGTGTTGCTTTAACGCGCGATGCGGGCGGTATCATCATGGGTAAAACGGCGACGACTGAGTTTGCCCATCAATTCCCGGCACCGACCCGCAACCCGCACAACACAGCCCACACGCCGGGGGGATCTTCAAGCGGCTCCGGCGCGGGCGTCGCCTCGTTCATGATTCCGCTGGCCTTCGGCACACAAACCGGCGGCTCGGTCATCCGCCCGGCCGCATTTTGCGGCGTCGTCGGCTACAAACCGACATATGGCGAATTCGGTTTGAAAGGCGTGAAAGAAAACGCCCTGAGTTGCGATACCGTCGGCCTTTATGCCCGCTCTGTCGATGACATTGCTTTATTCCGGGGGGCCTTATTGAAAAGCGATACGTCACCCCTGGCTGGAATTCCTTTGAATGGGCTCAAAATCGGTGTTTGCCGCTCTCATGCGTGGGACCAAGCCGACGAAACGACAAAAAATTGCATTGCCGAAGCAGCATCGCAATTATCCAAAGCGGGGGCAAACGTCAGCGATTACGACATGAGCGAAGCCGTCACCCTTTGTTCAAAATCGGCCAAAAGAACACGCAGTTACGAATTGCGGCGTTCCTTGGCTTATGAGTTCGCCAATCATTATGAAAAGATTAGTAAGGTTTGCCGCGAAGGTCGCCCAAAAGACGGCGAAAGTATTTCCCACGAACAATACCGCGAGGATCTCGCTCAAATGGCAAAATCCCGGTTGGCCTTTGCCGATGAAACCGCCGGGTATGACTTTCTCATCACACCATCGGCCACCGGCGAGGCGCCGAAAGGCTTGGAAACAACCGGCAATTCGGCCTTCAACGATATCTGGACGGCACTGCATGTGCCGACAGCCACAATACCGGCATTTAGCGGACCCAATAATTTACCCATCGGCCTTCAAGTTGTCGGCCATTACACACAAGATCAGCGGATGCTGGAGGCGGCACAGTCCGTTGCGTTCGCCCTCAATATTTACGAAAAAGCGGCATAAAGGAATCGACAATGGCAAGCCATGATCACGGCGACCATGATCACGAACATGATCATGACAAAACATTTCAACCCGACGAGGAAGAAAGCCTCG
>CALINB010000133.1 GCA_938045325.1 uncultured Rhodospirillales bacterium
CGGCTGGGGCTGGACTTCAGCAGCCTCCCGGTCTTTTGCGCCGACAAGATCCAACATGTAGGGAATGGCGAAAAATCCGATGATGGCAGGGACAATATGAACACGAGCTTCAATTTCGGGAATATCGTACGCAAAGCGCGGCACGCCCGTAAAATTGTCGTAACCGATCGTCGAGATAAACAATCCCAAAAAGGCGGCGATCAGGCCTTTAACAAAGTTATCGGCCGTTAAATTACAAACGATGGCCAAACCGGCAATGGCCAGCCAAAACATTTCAGGGCCTTGGAACTTCAGGGACATCTCGGCCAGCGGTGGCGTAAATAACAGCAATATCACGACGCCGATAAAGCCGCCCACGCTTGAACCCAAAATCGCTGCATGCAGGGCTTCCTGAGCGCGCCCTTTGCGGGCCAAAGGATGCCCATCCAGCGCCGTACAAACAGCGGCCGCCGTTCCCGGGGTATTGATTAAGATCGCCGAAATCGATCCGCCGTATTCTGCGGCCATGTATATGGCCCCGAGAGCAACCAAGCCATAAAGCGGGTCCAATGAGAAGGTCACGGGCAATAACAGCGCGATCGTAATGGACGGACTGATACCGGGCAGCGCGCCGCCCATCATACCGATGGCAACTCCGCCGAGGATTAAACCGATAATTTTAATATCCGCCAGATTAGCGAATGCGGTCATAATCGCGTCGAACATTACTCCCCACGTGCCCCCTTAAATGTCGAATTCAATTTCTTTGTCTTTTTTCACAATCATGCCGGCCCCTTAATTGAGACCGGCATGATTGTGAAAACCGCCGGGATCGGTTCCGAATGGATGTGATCCCGGCGATTTAAACACGTTATTACTTTTTCATCTTCGAACGCATTAAAGCAAAGACGCTTTCGCTATTCTTGACGTAATTCGCGACATATTTAGCCGTTTCGTCACCATTCATATAAACGGTGTTAATGCCGGCTTTTTTCGCAAGATCCTTTTGAAAATCTTTATTAGCTGCCATTTTACGGAACAGCTTTCCAAGCGTATCAATTTTCTTTTTCGAAACCTTGGCAGAAGCCGTCAAAGAGCGTGACAAGTAGTCGATATAATCGATACCAAGCTCTCTGAATGTCGGCGCTTCCGTGTTCAAGGGGTCCCGTTTTTCAGAGGCCGTGGCAAGAGTCAGAACCGTGTCTTTAAATTTGACACCCCAGTTCATGTTCGTCGCCATGACTTCAATTTCACCGCCAAGCAGCCCTTTATACATTTTCGCACCGCCCCGGTAGGGAACCAACGTGATATTCGCACCAGCCAATTTAGTCCACTTGTAGTGGAACGCCGCACTGCCGCTCCGCGCACCCGGTGAACCGGCTTTCAAACGGCCTGGTTCTTTTTTCGCGGCTTTAACAAGATCAGCCAGCGTTTTATAGGGGCTATCCCGTTTGACAATGACAACACTTGGCACCAGCGAGAAGGTGGCAACCCACTGAATGTCCTTCAGTCGATAGCCTTTTTTCGAGATTTGCGTCGGGATCGTTTGATGCGGAATATTAGCAGCACCCAGCGTGTACCCGTTTTTCGGCAAGTTACGAACCAGCAGGTTATGAGCAACCGTGCCGCCGCCGCCGGGCTTATAGACGAGGCGCATTTTCACGCCCAAATATTTTTTCGAATAGGACTGCACGACGCGCATATAGCGGTCGATCCCGCCACCCGGGCCCCAGCCGACCACAACCGTGATCGGTTTTTCCGGGTATGCGGCGACAGCCGTACCCGGCACACTGAGTGCCGAAACAGCAAGCGCTCCGGCACCAGCCATTAGACCGATGCTTAAACTTTTAAAAATTTTAGATCTCATGTTTTCCTCCCTTGTAAGAAAAAATTTCAGCAAATTCGAGGCATTTGATTTCACTAAAATAAGAAGCCTGACGGATATTCACGATCAAGCACGATCGTAAACAGCGCCCAAAGACCGGCACACATACCAACAGCAAATGCGCCGATCTCCAAAAGGGCTCGTGTTTCAGTTGGCCGACCTCTCAGATACCAAGCCATGACGGCTAAAAAGACGCCGCCTAAGGCAAAGAAACCGACTTTATCGATAAAAAGAACGACCAACAGCCAGACACCCAGCGTGGTCAGCAAGACTTTCCAATTAATACCTTGAAATATTGCCGCCGGTTTGACCTTCGAAATCAGGGCCCGAATGAACAAGATGCCACCGAAAAAGATAAGCCCGATTGCAATCAATTGCGGAAAGCCGGCAGGCCCAGAAGGCATTTTCTCCGCTTCCCATAAAACGAAACCGGCAAACGCCATCACGCAAAGGCCGGAAATGAGATCCCCTTGCCTTGCGTTCACGATAGATTTCCTTGGTATTGTAATGAAATCATGATGCCTCCCTAACTCTTACCTTAGCGCGTTGCCTGAAAGGCCACAACCCTGGAATCAAAGGCTGTAACAGCATAAATCATTGATTTAAATAATTTATTCTGGATCGCACGATAAGATTAATTTTCTAATTTCGCGACAGTTTGGTCCTCAACCACAGAATCGCCTTCTTGAACGAGGATTTCCTTAATTGTCCCGTCTTCCGGCGCCAAAACGGGAATTTCCATTTTCATCGATTCAAGGATCATAATTTCGTCGTCTTCTTCGACGGTATCACCGACTTTCGTCACAATTTTCCAAACTGAACCGGTGATTTCAACTTTGACATCGACGTCTGCCATGGCCGCTCCTTAATGCGTAATCAAATAAGCTAGGGTTATACATAACTGGTCGGCCAACAGCTTAGCAAGTGCTGACCGACACCGCCCGTGAGACGGGATCGGTGATATTTTAGCATAGCGATCAAATAAGCACGGGTCTCGCGCGGATCGATGACTTCTTTTACGCCATAAACAGCGGCGAGATCATAGGCGGACCCGCCGCGATCACGCATGTCGTCTACCAATTGATTGAATTTTTCTGGATCGTCCTTTTCTTCGACACCATGAACGATGGTGACCGCCGAACGGGGGTCCATAAAACTGACATCGGCCGTCCACCAGGCGGCGACCTCTTCGGCAATACCGCCCGCACCCATGTTGATGAAACCACGGCCGTAACTCTTGCGAAGGATTAAGCTGATACGCGGCATCGAGACCTGCAGCAGCGCATTCATCCAGTTAATGATCTTTCCAATAACGCCGTTTTGTTCCGCTTCAGGACCGATCAAGAATCCCGGCTGGTCCTGCAAAAATATCAATGGAATATTGTAAGAATCGCACATCACGATAAAGCTCGTCGCCTTGCAGCAGCCATCGGCGTCCATCACACCGCCTTTAAATTGCGGATTATTGGCAATTAAACCAACCGTGCGGCCATCCAAACGCGCAAGCCCTGTCGTTAAGCTGCGGGCATAGCGCGCTTTAATTTCAAAGAAACTATCCTTGTCGATAAAAGCTTTGATAATTTTGCGGACATCATACGTCTTCGCGAGCGACTCCGGCATCAACTCGAGAATCTTTTCACCGCCCTCATCCGAACCCGGCGGCACCGGTTTAACCGGCGGCTCTTCGTTTTGGTTGCTTGGCAGGTAACTCAGAAACTGCTTGATAAGGTCGAGTGCTTCCTCATCACTATCGGCAACGGCGTCGGCAAATCCTGAATGTTCAGCGTGCGTTTTCCACCCCCCAAGCTCTTCACCAGTGACTTCTCGATTTAATGCCTTTGACACCATGCGCGGGCTGGCGACAGCCATAACCGATCCTTTACGCATTACATTAAAATCAGATGAGCAGGCATGCCAAGCTGCAGAACCAAAGGCGTAACCCATCAAGGCCGACGCCCACGGCGACTCCCGCTTCCGCCAAAACCGGTTTCCTTCATTCGTTAACCCCATGCCCTCACCCATGACATCAGGCATACGAATACCAGTTGATTCGCTAAGGAATACGACAGGAAACCCTCGCTTCGCCCCCATGTCTTTAATATGAGACATCTTACGGTTGTTGGTGTAACTCGAAGACGATCCTTTAACGGTGAAATCGTAGGCCACCACGCCAACGGGCCTGCCTTCTATATCGCCGAAACCGCAAACCTTGCCGTCCGTCGGCGTTTGCTCCCGCATTTCCTTAATATACGATGTGCCGAAAAGACCGGACTCGCGGAACGACCCGCCATCCAGCAAATACTCAACTCGCGTGCGCGCATTTAAAACCCCGGCATTATTTCTTTTTTCAATTTTCTCCGGGCCGCCCATGGCCATCGCCTTGGCGCGACGGGCTTCATGGTCTTTAATTTTATCATCGAATGCCATTGACGGCTTTTCCTCTACTTTAGCTGCAAAAATTGATCGCCGTACTATTGCCGTTCGGCAATCGGTGCGTAGGCTCTCGGTTCAGGACCTTTATACTTTGCCAACGGATGGATTAATTTGTTGTCGGCCCGCTGCTCGGCAATGTGTGCGATTAAACCACAGGTCCTGGCAATCACGAACATAGCCGGAAACATATGCGTCGGTAACCCGCACATATGGTAAATCACCGCCGTATAGTAATCCAGATTGGCAAATATTTTTTTCTCCCGCCAAACCACCTCTTCGATACGTTCGGCAACGGGATACAAAACCGTGTCGCCGGCGGCATCTGTCAGCGCTTTAGCCCATTTTTTATTGATGGCATTGCGGGGGTCTGCAGTTGAATAAACGCGTTGCCCGAACCCAATAACGCGTTTTTTATTGGCAAACATATCGAGCACGGCCGCTTCCGCTTCATCCGCTGTTTTGTATTTTTCAAGGGTGCGCATCACGGCGGCATTGGCACCCCCATGCCACGGCCCTCTCAGGGTCCCGATGGCGGACGTAAAGCACGAATAAATATCTGATAGCGTCGAAGCCGCTATTCGTGCTGCATAGGTGGAGGCGTTAAAATCATGCTCGGCATAAATAATGAGCGAAACATCCATGGCCCGGCGGAGCGTTTCATCCGGCTTCTCCCGGTTTAACAAATGCAAAAAATGCCCGGCGACGCTGCTTTCTCCGGTTTCCGTATCAATCCGCTCGCCTGATTGATGAAAATGATGCCAATAAAGCAGTATTGAACAAAAATAATTCGATAGTTTTGCCCCAATCGCGAACTGGTCATTTGCTTCTGTTTCCGGCGCCAAACTGCCGAGAACGGAACAACCAGTTCTTAACACGTCCATCGGATCTGATTCAGCAGGCAATTGCTCAAGAACCTGCTTCAAAGCATCCGGCAAGATCCGGCCTTTGGCGAGCTCGGCTCGGTATGCTTCGAGTTGCGACGCCGTCGGTAACTCGCCATGAGCTAATAAATAAGAGACTTCTTCATAGGACGCATGTTCGGTCAGATCCTTGATCTCATAACCGTAATAATAGAGTAAGTTGTCGTCTTTATTGATTTGACAAATATTTGTCTCATCGACGACGACACCCGCTAACCCCTTGGCAATGCCGGAATTCATCACATGCGCTCCTGCCGATAATATGATCGGTAATATTGAGTTGAATAGCGGCCCCATCTTGCAAACCGCTTGGGGATTGTCAAGCAAGCCTCTAGGCGTCACAATCCCGCCGAAAATGGGAGGAAGAAATGAAAATTACGCAAGTCGAAGTCATTCCGGTTTGGTACGAAGTCACCGATGCCTACAACAAGTTGTTTGGTTCAGGGAAAAAAGCAGGCGATTCCGTACATTCAAGAGAAGGCTGGTTTGCTGACATCGATTACAAAGAAAATGTCTTTGTCAAAATGCATACCGACGAAGGCATCGTCGGTTGGGGCGAGGCAACTGCCCATCCAGTAACGAGCGAGACGCAAGCGGGGCTGGTTTCAACCATTCAATTATTTGCCGGCATGATCATCGGCAGAGACCCGTTCGAAATCGGCGCCTTTCATGCTGAATGGGATCATATGTTCCTCCAAGCCAATGCCGGCGCACGCTCTGCCCTTGATATCGCCGTTCACGACATCATGGGCAAAGCAACCGGACAGCCAATTTATAAACTCTTGGCCGGCGGTTATTTCCAAACCCGTTTTGGATTGATGGGCACGATGCCCCGGGCCGAACCTGAAGTCATGGCTGAGATGTGTAAAGAACATATGGAACGGGGTTATACATGTTTCGAACCAAAAATGACGGGCCACAAAGAATCGCTTGATGCCGATGCAGACCGTCTCGAAGCCATTCTCGATGTTGTCCCGCAAGACTGTCTGATTATGGCGGACCCCAATCAAGGCTGGGGCACAGCACAAGATACGATTGAACTTATGCATCGGCGATTTCCGACAACGCCAAATCTCGCCATTGAGCAACCTGTGATGTATCACGACATTGTCGGTCTGGAACAAATTACGCGGGCAATCCCACAAAAAGTCATTGCCGATGAAGCGTTGCAGCATTTACCGTCGATTATCGATATTGTATCTCGGCGTGTCGCGGATATGACCAGCTTTAAACTGGGCAAATGCGGCGGTTTCTATAAAGCGATGCAAATGATTAGGGTTTCCGAGGCAGCCAATATTCCTGTCCGTATCGATTGGACACAAGGGTCGCATTTGCTCGATACCGCAACAGGTCACCTTCACGCTTGCGTCCGTCTTGCAGCCTGTGATCCGGGAATGGATTATCAATTACGCATTAAAGACAAACCGGTTGCCGAAGGCGGTGTTAAGATCGAAAAAAATCAATTTGTCATGCCTGACACACCAGGGCTCGGCTTAACAGTCGATGAAGACGTTATCAAAAACCTTTCGCAGCGAAAATAAGCGGTGGACTGCTTAAAGCGGGAGGCGAACCCGGGCGCGCAACCCCTTCAACGGGGACGTGCTCAGGACAATATCGCCCCCGTGGCTCCGGACAACATCACGAGCAATTGTCAGTCCAAGCCCAACGCCACCGGTCTCCGGATTACGGGAAGGGTCAATCCGGTAAAAAGACTTAAAAACCTCTTCGCGTTGATCTTCAGGAATACCAGGGCCATCGTCATCAACGGTTATCTCTATAAACTCATCTCGAATGCCGGCACGAACAGAAATATGGTTCGCATAACGAATAGCGTTATCGATTAAATTCGTCATACACCGTTTAAAAGCCTGCGGCCGCAACGGTACGACTAACGCCCCCTCAGTATGAAGGTCGACCGCACCTTTTTTGCGATGAGCCTGCGCAACCACATCATTAAGAATTTCGCCAACATTTGAGGGCCGCGGCGTTTCAGTTCCTTCTCCCCGGGCGAAAGCAAGATAGCCTTCAAGCATATGCTCCATCTCTTCGACATCATTGCTGAGATCATCGACTCCGTCCATTTTCTTTAACATGGCCAATTGAAGCTTCATGCGGGTTAAGGGCGTTCTTAAATCATGCGAAACGCCAGCCAACATTTCTGTTCGTTGTGAAATTTGCCGCATAATACGTTCACGCATAGCCAGAAATGCGGATGCGGCTTGTCGTACTTCTCGCGCACCCTCAGGCTTAAATTGGGATACATTCCGGCCTTTGCCAAAATTGTCGGCGGCAACGGCTAGCCGCCTAATTGGCTTCACTTGGTTCCGCATAAAGATTGTCGCAACCCCAAATAGAATAAGTGATGTACCAATCATCCAAATAACGAATACATAGGTTGTTGAACTGAAAAGGCGTTTTCTAGATATAATTAACTGCAATATGCTTTTGGGTAATTGCACTTGAACAATAACATGCCGATCTAACTTTTCTGTATCGATTCGAAATGGTTGGCTCAATGATTCACTCAATGATTTTTTTAGTATCGATTCCATCATGCCGCTGCCCTTGGAGGGTGCATTCGGCAATATTTCGTCTTTCAGCAAACTTGCCGTAATCGATTTATGGGCAGACCATAACTCTATATATTTACTTTTTTCGTCAGGCGATGGGCTTCGCTGCAATAATTCAATTAACGATACCGTATCGCCGGCAACGCTTCGCGCTAAACGCAAACTGACTTTATCCCAGTGACTTTCAAAAAAGATGAGTGCCGAGACGACTTGCAGCAACACCAACGGCGTCACAATAATTAATAGCGAACGCCCTAATAAACTACGTGGTAAAAATTGTTT
>CALINB010000134.1 GCA_938045325.1 uncultured Rhodospirillales bacterium
TGAAACACACGGAACTGATATCGAACCGGAATTTCCTGGCCGCATTATTGACCGGCAACAATTTGATGCGACGCTGGCAAAAATAGCGGAACGCTCAGGTGCTAAATGCCGCTTTGGGCTACAGCTCGAAGAAATCCTGCCCAATGGTATTGCCGTTTTGTCGGATGGCAGTTCGGTCCAATCTAAGCTCATTATTGGCTGCGATGGGCCACGATCGCGGGTCGGACGGGCCGTCGGTCAAACGAATCTTGAACTGGTTGAAACACGTCAAATGACGGTGCCGCTGCTTAAACCGCATGACGCGACCGATATCTTTCTTAGCGACACCATTACCGGTGGATATGCCTGGTTATTTCCAAAAGGCAATATCGCAAATCTCGGCATCGGCGTGACACCTAAGGCTAAAATGCAATTAAAGCCCTTGTTAGAAGAACTACACCAAAATCTAGTTCGGGAAGGACGAGTCGGTTCTGAAATTTTAACTCATACTGGTGGGGCCATTCCAGTCGGCGGACTCCTCAATACATTTGCCTGGCTTTGGAAAACACCGGTACTCCTTGCCGGTGATGCCGCAGGCCTGACAAACCCCGTCACGGGTGCCGGTATCACATCTGCCGTCATTTCCGGCGGACTTGCCGGCCAAGCTGCAGCAGATTGGCTGCGAGGCGATGAGGACGCCCTCAATGAATACACGTCAGAACTCAGGGAATTATTTGGGTCTGCCTTAAATCGTGCGTTGCAGCGTCGCAAAGAAATCCTTGAGCAATTTACAAATAACAACACACCTTCTATGGCTGAATTACGACGTAGCTGGATTGCTTATCCTGAATATTGGGCCGCTTAATGAATTCGATAATGGGGAGACACTTGTGAGCTGTTTAAAACCTGAAAATAACGCGCCAGCGGATACCTCGCCCCATGGCCTCGATTTTAATCCCGTGGATGTTATGCAGCCCCGAAATCCGGGCCAGACACCCAAGGCTTATAAAAATGGCGGCCGGGTAAAATCAAATGATGTCGCACCAAAAGGCATGTATGTGCCGAATTACAATATTCTGACGCCGAACATGCGCTCGCCGGAGTATGTACAAATGTCGACGGCGGCGGCGATTACACTCGGGATTATGGGCGGCAAGATGTACCGATGCTCGTGTACGCGTTGTCTAAATTTACTGCTGACCTATCCCGAAGGTTGCCGCGCGAATTGTGCTTATTGCGGCCTCGCCCGCCATCGCGAGTCGGAACGCGACTATGCCGATCGTAATTTCATTCGCGTCGATTGGCCTGCCGTACCAATCGATCAAGCGGTCGATATTGTCGCCGCCGATGGTGAGAACACACCATTTCATCGCATGTGCATCAGCATGATCACCCATCCAAATTCAGATCAAGACACGGTTACCGTGTTGAAGAAATGGACCGACCGGATTGCACCGGAAACAGTACCCGTCTCGATCCTTTCCAATCCGACAACCATGGAACGCGCCGATGTCGAACAGCTCCATGATCTTGGCGCTGATATTTTCACTGTGGCTCTCGATGCCGTCACCCCTGATATTTTCGATCGCACTCGTGGCAGCGGTGTTCAATCGCCTCATAGTTGGAAAAAATATTGGGAAATTATGAACGATGCCCGTGACATTTTTGGTCACGACAAATTCGGCGCTCATATTATCATCGGCATGGGCGAAACCGAATATGAAGCCCTATCGCTTGTTCAACAACTCACAGACATTGGCGGGCAAAGCCACATGTTCTGCTTTTTCCCGGAAAAAGGCTCTCTCATGGATCACCTACCGGCAACGCCGCGCGATCAATGGCGCCGCGTGCAACTCGGGCGTTATTTGATCCATTTCTGCGGCCAGCGCATTGATCATATGACCTTTGACGAACAAGGCCGGGTGATCGATTTCGGCTTGCCGAAAAGCGAGGTCGACACCATTATTGACGCCGGCATCGCATTTCGCACATCGGGATGCCCCGGCAAGTTTCGCGATGACGTCTCGGCTTGCGACAGACCCTATGGTGATTCACCACCGAGCGATATTGCCAGCTATCCCTTCCAGCCCAATAAAAAAGATATTCGAAAATTTCGGCGCCAACTCGGTATGCCGAAACATACGAATTAATTTGGAGTGCTTGGGTGACATCCAAATTTCGCGTTATTGATACAGGATTGCGAAACGGACGCTTTAACATCGCGTTTGATAAGGCGATGATTGAATGTCATCAGAATGGCGATATCCCTGACACGATTCGATTTCTTCGCTTCCCCCCAACGGCACTAATCGGACGACATCAGGTGCTCAGCCGGGAAATCAATCTTGATACCTGCAGGCAAAGGAAAATTGGCGTTGCACGGCGGATAACCGGTGGCGGCGCCATCTATTTCGATGAAAAACAATTAGGATGGGAATTGGTTTTTCACCGCCATTCCCTGGGCATCAGTGATCTTGGTGAACTAGCAAAAAATATTTGCGAAGCCGCAGCACTCGGCCTTCGTCAACTCGGTATCAATGCCCAATTCCGGCCGCGCAACGATATAGAAGTCGACGGACGTAAATTATGCGGCACTGGCGGTTTTTTCGACGGCAACACCCTGTTTTACCAAGGCACCCTTCTGATCGACCTCAATCCCGATGACATGTTCTCGGCAATTAAAGTTCCCCGGGCGAAGCTGGAAAAACGCAACCTTGAAACAGGCCATCAGCGTGTCGTCACGCTACGAGAAATTCTTGGTGATAAAACACCTGATATCACAACCCTTCAATCGTGTTTACTCGACGGATTTAAAAAAGGCCTCAACATTGAATGCACACCTGGGAACGTTACCAATATCGAAGAGCAACGTGCCCGCGAATATTGCAGCAAAGAAATCGGTACAGATTCCTTTGTCGCGGAAATTGATGAGGCTGAAGATCAAGAAAAAATACTGGAAGGCAGCCATACCGGTGCCGGCGGCACGATAACGGCACAGCTACGATTGAATGGCAAGCTGCGTGACCGTATTCAAGATATTGTTTTTTCAGGTGATTTCTTTGTCACGCCAACAAGGATTTTATTCGATCTAGAAGCATACTTGCGGGGCACCCCCCTCACGGAGATTGATCAGGCAGTCATGAAATTTTTTAATGAAACTTCGGCAGAAGTATTGAGCGCAAAACCGGAGGATTTTTGTGCCGCACTTGATGCTGCCGTTACGTCTAAGACCGCAACGGCTTAACGCTCGGGCTCTAACAGAACATCCATCATCAACCGGTCCACGGGCGCAAAATCATCCGTGAGCATTAGTGATCCCAACCGCGCAATTTTTTGATCTACATTTTTATTTGGTTGTCGGATCCAGGTCCGTCCAAAGCCATAACGCGCGAACAACCAACCCGGCGGACTTGATTTTTTTCCGGCAACGACGGAATAGGTTACACGCCCTGGATTTTTCACCTCTTCCATTTCCAGCCAGACTTCCACCGTTGGGAACGATTGCTTAAGTGTTTTCACCAAACTCAGCAAAAAACGAGGCTGATTTCCGCTATCGACCACATTGACGACATAAAAGCCTTGATCGCTAAGTCTTGCAGCGATTTTCTCATGAAACTCATAGGTCACCAAATGTGTCGGTACGGAAATATCGTGAAAAGCATCGCCAAAAACGACGTCAAATTTCATTGTAGACGGCAGCTGCTGTAACGCAACACGGGCATCCTGATGAAGCACTGTCATATCTGATGGTGATTGTTGTAGCCACATCTTCTCTCGCGCTGCGACCGTAACATTTGGGTCTATTTCGGCAACGACAATCGTTGGTGGTGTATTTTGCGCGGCCCAGGCCCGGGGTAGAGTATATCCCCCACCACCGATAAAAAAAGCGCTGGTTAAACCATTAGGACCTAACCGCGCACGGACGATTTCATCAACAAAATGTATATAAGGACTAAAAAATAATTTCGGATCGTTTTTGTCGTTGATGCTGTGTATCAGGTGATCCAACACCATAATTTTACTCGCACGGCCACTCTGCCCTGCATAGTTCTCGATACGAATACAGAAGTAGTCGCTTTCTTTATAACAGGGCGAGGAAAACGCTTTCACCTTATTTCCCCATGCACCCATCATCGCACCGGGAATGACCAACCCAACGATCACGCCGATTCGAAAAATATAATTTGCCGCAAAGGCAATTGCGAGAACGGCGTAGATTGCCGCAACGGCAATGACCGTCCAGGTCGAACCTATCCAGGATATAAAAATATATCCGGCAGCCAACGTACCCGCGATACTACCCAACGTGCCCAAAGCGTACATACGCCCGATGACCCGGCCATGATCATGCGTGTCATGGTCAATTGCCAGTTTGGTTAGTAATGGCGCGACAATGCCGACAAAAAGGCTGGGCAACAGGAACACTGTTGTGGTTAGTATTAAGATGATGACAATAGGCCCCATCGAATGACCGCCCAGCAAGCCTGCGATGGTTCTAAGAAGTATAAGTGACGCTAAGGTCGAAACGGCTGCTAATGCAAAAGCGACGGCAATACGGCAGCTCCCTTGTTGCGAATTGACTTGGGGACCAGCAAGACGCCCGCCGATCCAATGGCCAATCGATAGCCCTAGAAGCACGACAGCAATGATCGCCGTCCACGTATAAAGCGACATGCCGACATAAGGCGCCAACAGCCGCCCAGCGACTATTTCAATAATAAGGCCACAGGCCGAAGCGATAAAAACCGCTATTCCATAAGATATTTGCAGCAGCATGCGTGACCTTATTTTATTTGATTTCGATCATATTGGTTTTCTTAAAACTTGGGCATAGTTGTCGGTATTCCGATTAGGATATACTTCCAGTGGTATTCAGAGCAGGACGAGAAGGCCCACGTGATGAAACAAACGCTCATAATAGCACTTCTTTCGGCCATCTTGGTATCGGCCGCACCTGTTCGCGCCGATACGGTTCTGGCCGATCCAAAACCGTCATTTGACAATCCCCGCCGCATTGCGCTGATGCTGAGCACGGATGATCCAAAAACCATCAACCAACTGTTATTTAATGTCATTAACATTCAAAAATTCTATGGCATCGATAATGTTAAACTTGTTGTTGTCGCTTATGGTGCCGGTTTACGCGCATTAATGAAGGACACTTCACCGGTTGCCAGTCGCATTAGAAGCCAGCAGCAGTACGGTATCCGCTTTATAGCCTGCGGCAATACAATGGATGCCATAAAGAAAAAACCGGACTCATTGATAAAAGGCGTCGAGTGGGTTCAGGCCGGGCTACCGGAATTAGTCGAACGTCAGCTTCGTGGCTGGGTGATTTTGAATCCTTACTAATTGTAATCCATACAATTATCAATCCAGGCTGGCCCCAAACTACTTATTCATTTATTATTATATGTTCTTAAGGCCCTGATTGGCCAGGACTTGATCCGAGAGGGTGCTGTCATGCTGCAGAAAAACTCGATTCCAGCTTTTCTAATAGCAACGTTGTTAATGCTGTCTTCTTCAGCGGTATTTGCGGCCGGACAAAAACTACTGCCGGCGATCGAGCCTGGTGAAGACGGCATGTATCACCAACCATGGTTTTACGAAAGCTTCCTTGATCTTGCCGAAGATGTCACCGAATCAGCCAAAGCCGGCAAGCGTGTTGTCATCATCTTTGAACAGCGCGGATGCCCCTATTGCAAAGAAATGCATGTGGTCAATCTTCGCCGACCTAAGATCGTTAATTACATTAAGAAGAATTTTAATGTCATTAAAATGGATCTCTGGGGATCACGTGAAGTCACGGATTTTGACGGCAAAAAATTACCGGAAAAGGAATTCGCCCGAAAATATGGCGTACAATTCACGCCAACAATGATTTTTCTACCTGACTCGCCCAAAGGATTAAAAGATAAACACCCCCGTGACCGCGAAGCGTTTCGCATCTTCGGCTATTGGAAGCCGTTTCACTTTCTCAACTCGTTCGTTTATGTGAAAACGAACGGCTACAAAAAACAACCAAGCTTTCAACGGTGGCTTTCCGCCCACGCCGAGGAACTGCGGGCCAAGGGCAAAGAAGTCAAACTCTGGGAATAATTATCCCCATTTCCAAAAATCCGGGGCGATTTCTAGCAGCCACTGAGCTGCATTAGCCATAGAGCCGGTAAAAATTGCAATGCCGGTAATGACGAGCAAGCTGCCGATCGTAACCTCCACCTTGCGGATATGCTTTCGGAACCGGCCCATAAAGTTCATGAAGGGGCGAACAAATAATGCGGCAACCAGAAACGGAATCCCGATGCCGGCAGCATAGAGAGCGAGAAGACTTGTACCATACCAGGGTGAATCACCCGCTGCCGCAACCATCAGGATCGAAGCTAAAATGGGCCCGACGCACGGCGTCCAGCCAAACGCAAAAGCCAAACCCAAAATATATGAACCGATAATGCCAGAAGGTTTCTTCTCAATATGGAACCGCCGTTCATAATTAAGGAAACCGATCCGAAAAAGCCCCATGTAATGCAGGCCGAAAATAACGATGACGACGCCGGCAATTTTAGCCAGGATATTCAGGTGCTCCGTTAATGCCTTGCTAATTGTCGAAGCCGTTGCACCCAGCATAATAAAAACGGTTGCAAAACCGATTACAAACGCCAGTGCCGAGATAAAGACTTGTTTGGTGAGCGCTTTATCGGCCTCACCTTCAGCCGTCAAGCGCTCAAATGAAGCACCACTTAGAAAGGACAAATAAGCCGGCACGAGCGGCAATACACACGGGGAAGCAAAACTCAAAAGCCCCGCCAGCAGTGCGCCCGGATAACTGATTTGAAAAGGGTCCATCAGAACGCTGCCTTGCTTGCGTCACACGCCACGGACTTTGATGGCGGGATTGCCTTTAACATCAATGGCTTTATGTCTTCCGACATAGCTACTGACAACGTCATAAATCGGCGGCCCTTTGGCACCAGGATTAACGGATGCCCATCCGGCAACGACATAGGATTTTGATGCATCAATCGGCTCACCGGTTTTCAGCAATGTCATATTAGACACACGTGAGCCCATTGGTTTGGAAATATCAAGCGTGTACCCCATGCCGCCAACGCGAACCATATCACCACCTTGTTGGTAATAAGGGTCCGTATTAAACAGATTATCGCCAACATCCTCGAGGATCGTTTT
>CALINB010000135.1 GCA_938045325.1 uncultured Rhodospirillales bacterium
GGCCTCATAGTCGTCATAATTTCCTTCGAACCACACCTCTTCGCTGTTGCCCCCAAAGGCGATAATGTGCGTCGACAGCCGGTCCAAAAACCAACGGTCGTGGCTAGTCACGACGGCACAACCGGCAAATTCAGCCAAGGCAAGCTCCAACGCACGCAGGGTATCGACGTCGAGATCGTTGGTCGGTTCGTCAAGCAACAGGACGTTCGCGCCCGACTTCAACATTTTCGCGAGATGCACCCGATTGCGTTCACCGCCTGAAAGGTCACCGACCTTTTTTTGTTGATCGCCGCCGCGGAAATTGAATTGGGCGACGTAGGCTCGGCTTTGCATGGTTCGTTTACCAAGCAAAATCTCATCGAGACCGTCGGAAATTTCCTCCCAAACGGTTTTGCCGGCATCTAATGAATCCCGTGATTGGTCGACATAGCCCAACGTCACCGTATCGCCGAGCCGGATGGACCCGCCGTCCGCCTCTTCCTGGCCTGTAATCATACGAAATAAGGTCGTTTTACCCGCACCGTTGGGGCCGATCACGCCGACGATGCCGCCCGGCGGCAGCTTGAAACTGAGATCCTCGATCAACAATCGGTTGCCATAGCCCTTACGCAGATGTTCGGCTTCGATCACCAAATCACCCAAACGCTGGGCCGCTGGGATAATGATCTGAGCAGTATCGAGCGTCCGATCGGCGGCTTCCGCGACTAGATTTTCATAGGCCGTGATGCGCGCCTTGCTTTTTGTTTGCCGGGCACGCGGTGACGCCCGAACCCATTCCAATTCCTGCTTTAAGGTTCGCTGACGGGCGGTTTCTTCTTTTTCCTCTTGCGCCAGGCGCTTTTGTTTTTGTTCGAGCCACGATGAGTAATTGCCTTCATAGGGAATGCCCCGGCCACGATCGAGTTCTAAAATCCAGCCCGTCACGTTATCGAGGAAGTACCGGTCGTGGGTCACGATCATTACGGTTCCTTCGTAGTCTTCGAGAAACCGCTCAAGCCAAGCCACCGATTCCGCGTCCAGATGGTTCGTCGGTTCATCCAACAATAACAGATCCGGACGTTCCAAAAGCAAACGGCATAAGGCAACGCGGCGGCGTTCACCGCCGGATAGCTTGGTGACATCAGCATCAGGCGGCGGACAACGCAACGCATCCATTGCGATCTCGAGGGTGCGGTCCAACTCCCAACCGTTGACCGCATCGATTTTTTCCTGCAATTCGCCTTGTTCGGCCAGCAAGGCATTCATTTCATCGTCATCCATCGGTTCGGCGAACTTCGCGCTGACCTCGTTAAAACGGTCCATCAGAGCCTTTGTTTCCCCCAAGGCCTCCATGATATTGCCTTCGACGTCTTTATTGGGGTCGAGTTCAGGCTCTTGTGCCAGGTAGCCGACGCGAACTCCGTCGGCGGCCCAGGCTTCACCGGCAAAATCCGTATCGATCCCGGCCATGATCCGCAGCAAGGAGGATTTACCGGCCCCGTTGACGCCCAAAACGCCGATTTTAACGCCCGGCAGAAATGACAGGGTGATGTCTTTGAAAACCTCACGGTTGCCCGGATACACCTTGGTGAGGCCGTTCATAACGTAAATATACTGATAGGATGCCATCTTGATTTAGAACAATGTTAGGGATTGATTTAAAGTCTATCCACTACTGCTTGTAGCTGATAAATGCAACCTCATGGAATTAGTGGCAAAAAAAGATGAGTGAAGAAAATTCTGAAGGCGGAACCTTTCGAGCGGCCAATTTGCTGCGCCGGGTCTCTGTTAATGACGTCACAGAGATCCTTCGAGATGCGTTCAGTAAATTCGAAGCCGGCCAATTCGCTGAAACCCAACAGCTCTGCAAGCAGGCTTTAGAACAGGATTCGAAAAATTTCGATGTGAATCAACTCATGGCCATGGCCTGCTATCACGCCGGCGAACGAGATCGCGCTATCACTCATTTCGAGGCCTGCACCTCCCTGCAGCCCGAAAACGCACAAGCCCACTACTTTTTAGGCAACGGCCTTATAGAAATGAACCGGCTTAGCGAAGCGGAAGTCAGTTACCGCAGAGCCGTTGAGTTAGAACCCGATTATGCCGAAGCCCTCACCAACCTCGGCAGCGTCCTTCAAATGCAAGATAAAACGGATGAAGCGATTCCTTTTTACGAAAAGTCGCTCGAACTGAACCCCGGTTCCGTCAATGCCATCAGCAACCTCGCCATTGCCTTACAGCAACTTGGCCGTGCCGGCGAATCCATCCAACAATACAAAAAAGCGATTGAAATCGAACCGGATACCGCCTTCTTGCATTTCAATCTCGGTGTGGTGCAGGAAGCCGTCGAGGCATGGGAGGATGCTGCCGCCAGTTACCAGCGCGCGCTTGAGCTTGAACCTGAAAATGTCGAAATTTTAGTCAATCTCGGCATTTTATTTCATGAAAGCGGTGCGTTCGAAAAAGCTATTCCGCTTTACCGCCGTGCCAGCACGCTGAGCCCGAACGAGCCGACCCTAAACCATAAACTTGCGCTCGCATTACGTGAACAAGGATCCCTCGACGAAGCCATTCAATTATCCCATGATGCCATTGCCGATAATAAAGCCAATCCTCATTCCCTCATTGAACTAAGCCTTGCCTTGTTTGAGAAAGGCGATACCGATGCTGCCATTGAAAATTTTCTGAGACCGACAAAAATTTTGCGCACTCCAGGACAAGGGACACAGAGTCACGCCGATACATTCGATGTCGTTAACCGTCCGAAAATTAGACACGACATCGACCAACTCTCCTACCTCGTGAAGAAAAATATCATTTCATCCGATTTCAATGCTCTTATTGATGACTACCGCGACTTGGAAAAACGCCTGCCCGATTCAAACGATCACCGCTTGAGCGAATTATCACCACCCGTTTCCGAACGACTGGCTTCATCATACAACCGGTTGATCCACATGGCCGACGCACCGGCCCTTCCAAACGGCGTGGTTAATCCGAAACTGGACCGCGCGGCCATCGAAGCCGACTTTGCCTCACACGATCCCGGTCTTGCCTATTTCGACAATTTTCTTACGCCGGAAGCCGTCGAAGCGCTGCGGAAATTCTGCCTCGAATCGACCTTTTGGTTCGATGTGCATTACAAC
>CALINB010000136.1 GCA_938045325.1 uncultured Rhodospirillales bacterium
CGGTCGTATTGACCGACTGGCCGCCGGGACCACTCGCACGGAACACATCAATGCGTAAATCCTTATCCTCAATGTTGACGTCGACATCCTCGGCTTCCGGCATCACGGCAACGGTCGCCGCCGAAGTATGAATGCGCCCACTCGATTCTGTTTCGGGCACGCGCTGAACGCGATGAACCCCGGATTCAAACTTAAGCCGGGCAAACACACCACGGCCTGAAATCGACGCAACGGCCTCTTTATAGCCGCCGATGCCCGTTTCATTGATGTGCATCGGCTCGAACTTCCATTTTCGCTCCTCGGCGTAGCGTTGATACATGCGAAATAAATTTGCCCCAAACAGCGCGGCCTCCTCACCGCCCGTACCCGCGCGCACTTCTAAAATAGCGTTTTTATCGTCGGCCTCGTCTTTGGGCAGCAACAGAAGCTTGATGTCCTGTTCAAGCACCGGCAATTTTTCTTTAAGCGTAGCCAGTTCCTCTTCGGCCATCGTTTTCATTTCGCCGTCATTTTCAGGGTCTTCGATCAACGCATTGAGATCGTCGATTTCAGATTTTACGTTTTTAAGGTTATTGATGACTTCGACGACCGGCGTTAGGTCGGAATACTCTTTGGACAGCTTGACAAAATCCTTGGACGCAGCGACATCGGCCTGGGCCAACTGCCCGCCCAGTTCCGCATAACGGGCAATCACTTTATCCAAGTTTTGTTCTAAGCTCACTTGCCGTCCTTTTCATGTTTTGTGTTATCCGTCACGCGGCAATCGAGACCGAACAGTTGTTCGATGGCCTCTTCTATCGCCCGCAACCCTGTTGAGCGAGATGGACTGGACTGCGCATCATCAGCGGCAATTTCACGCAGAATCTCGCTGGGACCATGGAGCAGCCGGTTCATCATGAGCCGTGTCGCTTTTTCGGCATCCTGACCAGAGTCCTTCAAAGCTTGCTGGCGGATCGCATCAAAATGCTGATGGAGCTTCGACAAAACGGGTCCTGCCGTTTGCTCGGCCGCATCGCGCATGAAGCGTGATACACCGTGCTTGACCAGGGCGGCCGCCTTTTCCGCTTCGGCCTCGCGGTCCGCGCGCCCCGCAACGGCAAGGCGCTCAAGATCGTGAAGATCGTAAACAAAAGCATCGTCAATCCGCGAAACCGCAGGCTCGATATCGCCGGGCATGCTGGCATCAATCAATAATACGGGCTTATGCCGGCGGTGCGCGATGGCGCTATTCATCATATCCGCATTTAAAACGTGCTGGCGTCTGCCCATAGCCGCGAGCACGATATCGGCCTCGATGAGCTGGTCCGCGAGTTGATCGTATGACGCGGTATGACAATCAAACGCCCGAGCCTGCGCATCAATGCGTGCAGCGTTCGGATGTGTGAGCAATAGCCGTTGCACGCCCGTTTCGCGTAGTGATGATGCGATCAGCATGCCCATGTCGCCCGCACCGATCACCAACGTATTGCATTGACTTAAATCACCGTGCAAGTCCCGCGCAAGTTGAACCGTTGCCGCTGCAATAGAAACCGGGCCTTCACCAATTCCTGTCTCCGTGCGTACTTTTTTTGCCGTTTCATATGCTGCCTGGAGCAACGTTTCCAAATCTGCGCCAATGGTGCCGCAGGTTCGCGATAAACGATGAGCGGCCTTCACTTGCCCTAACACCTGCGGTTCGCCAACGATGAGACTATCGAGCGACGCGGCAATGCGAAATACATGACGGACCGCTTCCTCGCCCGTCATCACGTAGAGATGACCGGACAATTCCGCCACGTTCATCGCGGCATGTTCAGCTAATGCTTCGATAATCCGCGATGCCGTGTCATCACCGGCCGGCTGTGTAGTGTGTATTTCAGTCCGGTCACAGGTCGACAAAATGAGAGCCTGGTAAACACCCCGCGCCTGAAGTTTTTCGTGCATACCGGCAACATCGGCATCTTCGACGAATAAGCGGTCCCGTACCATCATCGAACTCGATTGATGGTTCGCACCAACGACCAAAACTTCCCGTGTATTCAGCGCTTCGTGTGTCATGGTTTACGGCCGGTACTTTGCTACGGCGTCAATAAGGCCGTCGATGGCGCATTCGTTTTGCTCACCGGAAGACATATCGCGAATCGTGACGACGCCTTTTGCCAATTCGTCTTCACCGAGGATGACGACGGCACAGGCATTCAATTTATTCGCCCGGTTAAGACGCTTCTTCATGTTCCCCGAATAACCAAGCTCGACGGTAAAACCGGCATGGCGCAACTGATGGGCAATCACCTGTGCCTGTTCTTTTTGTCCATCACCAACGGGGATGACGGCAACGGGTTTACTGACATCTTCGGGCTCGGCAATCATCATGGCCAGCCGCTCAACACCGGCGGCCCAACCGATGCCCGGCGTATCGGGCCCGCCCATTTGCTTAATCAGGCCATCGTACCGGCCGCCGGCCACGAGCGCACCTTGCGCCCCCAACGCTTCGGTCGTGAATTCAAAGGCCGTATGGCCATAATAATCCAAACCGCGGACCAAATGAGGATTCACGGTGTAGGCGATTTTAAGCGCATCTAATCCCTGGCGGACGGTGGCAAAGAAATCTTTTGACGCTTCATTCAGGCTGTCAAAAATTGTCGGTGCGCCTTGAACGATTTTTTGATCGCCCTTGTCTTTTGAATCGAGGATACGCAACGGATTCCGTTCGAGCCGAACTTGGCTGTCATCTGATAGGTCTTTTTCAAAATCACGCAGATATTCAACAAGCGTATCGCGGTAAGCCGCCCGGCTTTCGGGATCGCCGAGCGTGTTTAATTGAAGCGTGACGTGTTCCGTGATGCCCAAGGCTTCGAGAAAATGTGCCCCCAACACGATCACATCAATGTCTGCCTGCGGTTGCGCAACGCCGAGCAACTCGACGCCGATTTGGTTAAATTGACGCTGCCGGCCTTTTTGCGGCCGTTCATAGCGGAACATCGGCCCGCGATAGAAATATTTCAACGGGAGATGCTGTGCCAGCCCATTTGAAATGAAGGCGCGCGCGACGCCCGCCGTCCCTTCGGGACGCAATGTTATTGATTCATCGCCACGATCGGTAAACGTATACATTTCCTTCGAGACGATATCGCTGGTTTCGCCGATCGAACGGGCGAACACATCGGTAAACTCGAATATCGGCAATGAGATTTCTTCAAACCCATAACGCCCAGCGACGTCGCGCGCCGTCTCTTCAACACAACGATGGCGCCGTTCTTGTTCGGGCAAAATATCGTGCGTACCACGGACCGGCTGAAGGGAAGCCATGATTGACGTCTATCCTGTTATTGAGCGGCAGCGTTTTGTGCTGAGTTTTTATTGCCGTAACGCGTATCGACGTAGTCATCGATGATCTGTTGAAATTCCTCCGCGATATTGGCGCCGCGGAGCGTTTTTACTTTTTCGCCATCGATAAATACTGGTGCCGTCGGCTCTTCGCCCGTGCCCGGCAAACTGATGCCGATGTCGGCGTGTTTGCTTTCACCCGGGCCGTTCACGATGCATCCCATCACGGCCAGGTTCATGGATTCGACACCTGGATACCGTTGTTTCCAATCCGGCATTTGCACGCGGACATAATCTTGAATTTTAGCAGCCAGTTCCTGAAAGACCGTGCTGGTTGTCCGGCCGCACCCCGGACACGCCGTGACCATGGGTGTGAATGAGCGCAGCCCCATGGTTTGCAATATCTGCTGGGCGACGATTACTTCTTGGGTGCGGTCACCGCCCGGTTCCGGCGTGAGAGAAACCCGAATGGTATCGCCGATGCCTTGCTGCAGCAAAACCGCAAGGGCCGCCGACGAGGCAACAATACCTTTCGACCCCATACCGGCTTCGGTCAGGCCCAAATGCAACGTGTAATCGCCGCGTCCGGCCAATTCCTGGTAAACCGCGATCAAATCCTGAACTTCGCTCACTTTGCATGACAGTATGATTTTATCACGGCCCATGCCGAGCTCTTCGGCCCGCGCCGCGCTTAAAAGGGCCGATTGAACAAGCGCTTCATGCATGACCGATTGCGCCTCTTTCGGGCTGGATGATTTTGCGTTTTCATCCATCAAATGCATCAGCAACTCCTGATCGAGACTGCCCCAGTTGACGCCGACACGAACCGGGCGGTCGTTTTTCAGGGCCACTTCGATCATGGTGGCGAATTGAGTATCGCGCTTTTCACGAAAACCGACGTTACCGGGATTGATCCGGTACTTCGCCAAGGCTTGCGCGCAGTCGGGATATTTCGTGAGTAATTTGTGGCCGATGTAATGAAAATCGCCGACCAATGGGACATCGACGCCCATCTTATCGAGGGCATCGCGAATATATGGAACCGCCTTGGCGGACTCTTCGCGGTCTACGGTTATACGCACCAGTTCCGAGCCCGCTTTCGCCAGCGCTGCAACCTGCTCGACTGTCGAGTCCGGATCGGCCGTATCCGTATTTGTCATCGACTGCACGACAATCGGTGAATCACCCCCGACCGTCACGCCGCCGATTTTAACCGGAACGCTTTTTCGCCTGCTGACAATTTCCATCTTTGTGGACATTCAATTGGCCCTGTGTATTTCGTTTGGCATGATCATCATGCCGATGACTTGTGCTTTGTGCCGCGCTTGCGGCACGCGGTCAAGAATAGATCCCTGAAATGTCTATTCGATGACTGCTTTGCCCTCAACCAGGCGTTTGGCATCCAAGGAAACGCTGCGCCGGACGGCCCCTTGGGGGCCAATGGCCGGCACGGATTTTCCGTCGACCAAAATCTCAAGCGCGCCGGCATTACCAGCCAGCAATTTCAAGCCCTCCCGGTTCGGCACCCGATAGCTGTCGCCGCGCCGTAATAATCGGGTTAACAGCAGCTTGTTTGCAATATCGTCTCGAACCTGTATCCAGCTGTTTTTCACGGCCCGGACGACGATGCGGGCGTCTTTATTTTCGACGCCATAGATACGTCCCTTCGGCGCGGCTTCCGCCGATGGTGCCGCCACAGCGACCTGAGATGCAACTTGGGATGCAACTTGGAATGCGGTGTCCGAAGCCGTTTGGGGTGCAGGCTGAGGTGTGGATTGGGGTTCAGATTGAGACGCGGGCGCCGGGGTTAAGTCGACCGGTTTTTTCGCTGTAACGTCCGAGGCCGGTGTCTCGGTAGCGGGCGCCTCGGTGGTGGACGTTTCCGTTACCGGTTTCTTTTCCGGGGTTATCTTTTCAGCAACTTTTTTCTCGATTTTTTGCGGCTCGGCATCAGGCGCGATTTCTTTTTTCATCGCCTCAATTTTCGGCTTCACCGGCTCAGCGGGGGCCGCTTCCGATACTTGCGGGGCTTGCGCAGACGAAGCGGTTTGATCAGCATCCGCCACGCCTGTTTTAGCCGGTGCGGTTTGTTCCGGCGATGATGCCGCGTCTATGGCGGCACCCGTGGTAGAACCCGTGGCAGAACCCGTGGCAGAACCCGTGGCAGAGCCCGTGGCGGCAACCGGCGACTGAGATTCCGCTTCGGTTTTCGGCGCCGCCGTTTGTTTTGAAAGCGCCGAGACGGCCGATGCCAACGCTTGCTCAGATTTATCCGATTGTTCCGATTGTTTCGATGATGATGCCGGTGCCTCGAACGGAGACTGGCTTTTGGCTTTTTCTTCTTCAGGCATAATTTTAGCCAATCGCTCCGGGATTGGAGAAATCAGCTCGGCGAAAAATCCCTTTTCCGTGGTGCTGGCATACCAAGCCCCGTAAGCCAGCACGGCAATCACCAAGCCGACAAATACAACCGCGCCGGCAGGAATGCCTGATTCACTGATCGGTGCGGGAAATTCCAGATTTTTATCACTTTTCGAGGCTTCGATTTCCTCTTTGAATCGTCGCACGACTTCTTCGCCATCAAGCCCAAGATGATCAGCATAGGTGCGAATAAATCCGAGGGCATACGTTGTACCCGGCAACGCGCTATACCGGCCCGCCTCTATGTCTTCTAAGTAGCGGTAACGAATGCGCAAGCTGTCGGCGACATCGCGCAGATCCTCGCCAATGCGCAAGCGTGACGCCTGCAGCAACGAGCCGACGCCCGAATGATTACCGGCAGCATTCTCAGTTTCGTCTGCATTCGTTTCTGGCATATCAGAATGCGGTTCGCTCATCAGATTTTATCGCCGCTTTCTCGAAATTTGAGATGAATTAACCAACGTTATTCTAACGGGATCTATTTTATTCCGGCCGCTGGGCGCTTACGAAAAATCATTACGAAATATCATAATGTGCCGCCCCAGATACACACCCCGGTCCCGCGGCTGGCATTCTGCCAAATTATTGAAAAAACTCAAGGTTTTTCCAAAATTCCCCTGCCTAAACGGGCGGGAAAGGCACTGAAAAAGAAGCCTGGACTCGCTTAATCGTCATCGAGGCCATAGGCATGGTGCAGCGACCGGAGCGCCAATTCCGTATACTCTTCATCGATTAAGACACTGACCTTAATTTCCGATGTCGAAATCACCAGAATATTGATGCCCTTTTCGGCAAGTGCCTGGAACATCTTTTGCGCGACACCGGCATGACTGCGCATGCCGACCCCGACAACCGAAACCTTCACCACGTTCCGATCGGCGATAAGCTCGGCGAATTCCAGGTTCTTCCGCTCGCCTTCAAGCACCTCAACCGTACGATCAAGGTCGTCTTTTGGCACGGTAAACGTCAAATCCGTGGCCTTGCCGTCGGCGGATATGTTCTGCACGATCATATCGACATTAATATTAGCGTCCGCCAAGGGGCCAAAAATATTCGCCGCTACACCGGGCTTATCCATAACACGGTTCAGGGTCACTTTGGCTTCATCGCGGCTATAGGCAATGCCGCTTACAATTTCTTTTTCCACGATTTCTTCCTCACCCACAACAAGGGTTCCTTGTTCATCATTGTAACTGGAACGGACCTGCAACCGAACACCCCAATTCATGGCTAACTCCACGGAGCGAGTTTGCAGAACCTTCGCGCCCAATGAGGCCATCTCGAGCATTTCCTCATAGGTGATGCGCTCAAGCTTTCGCGCTTTGGTCACGATCCGTGGATCAGAGGTGTAGATGCCATCGACATCCGTATAGATATCGCAGCGATCCGCTTCCAATGCCGCGGCCAATGCGACGGCGCTGGTATCCGACCCGCCACGGCCCAAGGTCGTGATCCGATGGTCCGGGCCGATACCTTGAAACCCCGTGACGACGGCAACTTCACCGCCGGCCAACCGTTCTTTAAGCGTGTCGACCTCAATTTTTTCAATCCGGGCTTTGGCATGAGCATCGTCGGTCAAAATCGGAATTTGCCAACCTTGCCACGACCGGGCCGAGACGCCGAGCGCCTGCAAGGCCATAGCGAGCAACCCAGCGGACACCTGTTCGCCGCTGGCGACGATTACATCATATTCACGCGCATCATGAAGCCGGGAAATGGACCGGGCATGCTCGACCAGCTGATTGGTCACACCGGCCATTGCGGAAACCACGACGGCAACCTGATGCCCGGCATCCACCTCGCGTTTGACACGCTGCGCCACGGCCTGAATGCGTTCGGCATCGGCGACAGATGTGCCCCCGTATTTTTGGACAATCAGCATGTTCTATCCATTGGCTCAAATCACGTACGCCGGCCCAGAGTTACCCTTTGAAATCGGTCAGCTTTCCAAAAATCAAAATTCACCAGTTGCGGGCGCGGCGGCGGGTATTCATACTCTGATCGAATCTGAGAAACAACCCTGCCCGGCCAACCTGCCGGCAACATAAAGAAACCGATGGCCAGCACTATACAACCCAAAGAGGCAACGAACGCGCGCCCTGCGCAGGGCACCGCATCACCGGAAGAGCTGGCTCATTTTTCAGCCATGGCCGAAGAATGGTGGGACCCGCACGGAAAGTTCAGGCCACTGCATAAACTCAACCCGACACGGTTACGATTTATTCGCGATCAGCTTATCGGGCACTTCGAACGGAATCCGGAAACGGACCAACCTCTCAAAGGATTGACCCTTCTTGATATCGGCTGCGGCGGAGGCTTGCTGGCCGAACCCATGTGCCGGCTGGGGGCTTCCGTCACCGGCATAGACGCGAGCGAAAAAACCGTGGGCATCGCCAGCCATCATGCCGCACAAAGCGGACTTGATATTCACTACCGGTGTACCGTTCCCGAGGAATTAGCTCAAGGCGGGGAAACATTCGACATCGTCCTCAATATGGAAGTAGTCGAACATGTTGCTGATGTCGGCCTGTTCCTCGCGGCGTGCAAAAAACTCATCAAACCGAACGGTGCGATGGTTCTCTCAACGATAAACCGAACAGTCAAATCCCTGGCGCTTGCTAAGATCGGCGCAGAATACATTCTAAGATGGCTACCGGCCGGCACGCATGATTGGCGGAAATTTATCCGGCCGTCCGAGATCACCAAAGAATTACAAAATACCGGCCTGGAAATCACAGCCCTTGAGGGCATGTCCTACAATCCCCTGACCGACAAGTGGTCTCTTTCCCGCGACCTCGACGTCAATTATTTAGCAGTCGCGGTGCACCAATAATTTTGTGGCGCGTTCAAATTTTATTGGAAATAAAAGTTAATCGTTTAAACGGCGCTTCGGCGGCAATTGGAAAACGTTAATGCCTTCCTCGGTCAAGTCTTTTGCCTCATCACGGGTTGCTTCACCGTAAATATTGCGCTCATCGGTTTCGCCATAATGGATACGCCGGGCTTCTTCGGCAAATTTATCGCCAACGTTTTCAAAATTCTTTTCGATATGCTCACGCGATTTATCAGCTGCTTGTAAAATTTGCATGGCCAATTCCCGCGCACGCTTCTCCGCCGGTTTCGATGATCCCTTTGTCGAAACATAAGGCGCGGTGAGCGCTTTCACGATGTCTCTATCGCCGCAGAACGGACAGACAATATCGCCCGACTTACATTGCTTTTCGTAAGTCTTGCTGTCGCGAAACCAGGCTTCAAATTCATGGCCTTCGTGGCAGGCCAATTGATATAAAATCATCGGAACAACCCAAAAACGGTTACCAAGATTCTCACGCTGTCGTGCATGTTTATCTTTTAGTCACTCTATATATCGTACGCCACCCGGTAAAAATCCAGGCCTTTACGTTAAATCGGCTTTTATTAATAAATTCGGAATCGGACCTAACGCCAAGGTAACCGCTATTTTTTAGCCAATTCCCGGTCATGAGCGAGCGAAGGAATTTTACCGCGTGCTTTCGTCACTTGGGCTGGGTCAATTGCCGCCATAACAACCCCGACGTCCTCGCCGCCATCGGCCAACACAACACCCCATGGATCGACAATGAGTGAATGGCCATAGGTTTGCCGGCCTTCAGCGTGTTCGCCGGTTTGCGCCGGCGCGAAAATATAACAGCCGTTTTCGATGGCGCGGGCACGCAGCAACACATGCCAATGCGCTTCGCCGGTAACGCGTGTAAATGCTGACGGTACCGTTATGAACATCGCACCTTGATGCGCTAACGACCGGTATAAATACGGAAACCGTAAATCATAACAAATAGTCAGACCCGCCGGCCCCCACGGGGTTTCGGCAACAACGGTTTGATTACCCGGCCGGTACAATTTCGATTCATGATAACTTTGCCCATCACCGACATCCACATCGAACATATGTATTTTATCGTAACGGGTGACAATCTCGCCGCTGTCATTAATCAACAAAGACCGGTTTGCCGCCTGATCTTCACTCACCCTGATCATGATGGAACCGATGAGAATCCAAGTGCTCAATTCTTGCGCCAACTTTTGAAAAGCCGCGAGAAAAACATCGTCTTCTTCGGCAACAATTTTTTCCCGCACATTACGGCCCCGGGGCTCCATCATGTTGACGCTTTCGGGCAGCAAAATGAAATCAGCGCCTTGATCGTGTGCTTGCCGGGTTAAATTGCCAACAGCGTCGATGTTGGGTGCAGCGTCGCGTGCCGAATTGGGTTGAACACAGGCAACGTTGAATGTTTCAGCCATTGTTTTTTCCTCAACGCTTTCCGGCGTTATTCCGTTTCAACCTTTTGCAGCAACGGATCCAACTCGCCCGCTTGTTCGAGAGCGTACAACTCGTCACAACCGCCGATGTGCTGACCATCGATAAAAATTTGCGGCACTGTATACCCCCCATTCGCGCGCTCAATCATTTCCTGGCGGCGTTCGGGATTCACCATTAAGTTTATTTCCGTAAAAGCCGCCCCTTTATGATCCAATAGATGTTTAGCCCGGACACAAAACGGGCAAAACGGTGTCGTATAGATATCGATCTCGGGCACAGCATGAATTCCTTTATGAGGCCGCTTGCGGCAGTGGCCGCTTCACGCGGGCCAGCGTTAGCACGTCGACGGCACTGGCACCAGCCCGCAACAACGCACGCGCACAGGCTTGCGCCGTCGATCTCGTCGTCAGCACATCATCGATCAACAAAATACGGTTTCCGGTTACGCGATCCCGATAGGAGGACCTCAATCGAATGGCGCCTTTTAATGTTCGGCGGCGCCGGGATGGGCTCATGGCGCCGAGAGAAGCCGTCCGGCGGCGGCGCACCAGTAAATCCGGCAACACGGCGATCTGTGTTTCTTGGGACAGTGCCGAAGCCAATAGGGCCGATTGATTGTAGCGCCGCCAGCATAATCGCGACCAATGCAAGGGAACCGGTGCGAGCAAATCGGCATCTTCCAAAAGATCTGCGCCGGCGCGAGCCAGCCACCGTGCATAGGCAGGGGCGTTATCCGTTCGGTCACGGTATTTGAACGACAAAATCATTGCTTTGGAATCATCATCATAAGCAAACACGGACCGCGCACGGGCAAACACCGGCAATTGACGCGCACAGGCCGCGCAAAGACCGCCCGGCCCCGAATCGAACTCGAGCATGATGCCGCATGCATCACACCAAGGCGGCGTCATAAACGTAACGGTTTGCCAGCATGAGATACACAGCGTGTCGGCAGATTCGACAATGGCCCCGCATTTCAGACATTGCGGCGGATAAAGCAGGTCGAGCAAAACATCACCAGCTCGCTTAAATTTTCCCAGGAAAAAGTTAGATGGAGCAGCTTCAACTAATGAAGATTGTGAATCAATATCTATGCGATCAATTTTTGTCATGATTACGGCTTCAAATATCAAACGATTAATTTTATTATTAACCAACGGGAATACAAAAAATTAGGGTAAAATTGTTTAATTGAAAAATGATACGGCAAATAATTCCGCGCTGAAAAAGACCCGCCCGAATAACGCGGAAAAAGCCC
>CALINB010000137.1 GCA_938045325.1 uncultured Rhodospirillales bacterium
TTGAAGCAGCGACGGATGTCGCCAAGGGAGCGGTGCAAATCGTCGTCGATGATGTGACTTATGCCATGCCGCTCGCCGATGTGATCGATATAGCGGCGGAAAAATCGCGGCTCGAAAAGGAAATCAAGAAATGGGACGGCGAAATCACCCGTTTCGAGAAGAAGCTGGGCAACGAGAAATTCGTCGCCAAGGCGCCGCCTGAAGTGGTTGAAACCGAGCGGGAAAAACTCGACGACGCCAAGCAAAGCCGCGTTAAAATCGAAGAGGCGCTGGCCCGTTTAGCAGCGATGTAATGCCATGAACAAAAACCACCCCACCATCGGATTTATCGGTTTCGGCGAGTTAGGCCGGTGCGTCACCGGGGGCTTGCATAAAAACGGCGCCGATGTCGCCGCGTTCGACCTGTTGCTCGAAGACGCCGATGGCGCGAAACGCCTCAAGGATGTCGCCGGTGAAATCGGCGTTACGCTATGTGACACCCGCGAAGCCCTGGCGGCGCGCACGGATATTTTCATTTCCGCCGTGACGTGTGCCGATGCCGTCACCGCGGCGAGTCAAATGGCGCCGTATTTGAAAGAGCATCATATTTATGTCGATCTCAATTCCACGAGCCCGGCGGTTAAGCGCGACGTGTGCAAGGTGATTGAAGACGCCGGCGCGCAGTTTGTGGAGATCGGCGTGCTCGGCGGCATCGCGACCAAAGGCTATGACGTCGCCTTGCTGCTTTGCGGCGGGGAGGCGAAGACCGTGGCCGGTGTGCTCGCGAGTTACGGCATGGATACGGACACCATCGAGGCCGAAACCGGTGCGGCCGCGGCCGTAAAAATGTTCCGCAGCATCGTCGTGAAAGGGATGGAAGCGTTGTTTCTCGAATGCGTGCTCGCCGCCGAACAATACGGCGCGACGGAACAAGTGCTCGACACCATCGAGGAAAACTACCCCGGCATCGGCCAGGACCTGGCGAATTTCTTCACGACGCGCACAGCCGTGCATGCCGAGCGCCGTTCGCACGAAATGGAAGAGGTGTCGGAGACTTTGCGCGCGATGGGGCTCGATCCGTTGATGTCGGAAGCGAGCGCGCGCCGCTTGGGCGAAGTGGCCAAGCTCGGTTTGAAAGAGAAATTTCAGGATAAGCACCCGGAAAGTTTCAAAGAGTTTTACGCCGCCATCAAAGAAGCGCAAGCCAAACACAGTTGATAAAGTCTAGTCCTTCGGCTCTTCGGGAATATCCGGCAGTTTGAAATCGCTTTCTTCGGTAATCTTATTCATGAGGATGATGCCGCCTTTAGGCCGGTTCACATCGCCATTTTCGTAGATAAATTCGAAAATTTCTTTGGCTCGGTCGCTTGGAACCGGCACCGTTAAGATGGCAACTTCGTCCCAGACGCCGAATACAACCTGTTTTGAAGTGCCGATGCCCCTGCCGCTACTGATGTGGGCGGTATCGATGCCTTTTTCTTCGTGCAGCAAGCGAACCAAATGATCCGATTTCGCCTTCGGCAGGATGCAGGTGATTAGCTTGCAGTTGTAGATGATATCCAACATGGTTTATTTCGCGGGCTCCTCTTTGGAGAGCTTTTCTAGAATCTCATGTGGGACATACGTCGCCGCTTTTTCCAGCGGCGTGATGTACATAATCCCCATGCCGGGTGTGTCCAGCTCGCCGGCCAGGTACATGTGCTCGAACACGTATTCGACTTGCTCGCTGGAGACGACGATGTTGATGATTTCCTTTTCGACATCGACGGCGACGCCGAGAATGCCGAGCCGCTCGCGAATGCCCATTCCCTTGGCATAGTGAACGGTCGCCCCTTGGGCGCCGACTTCACGTGCGGCTTGAATGATTTTATCGGCGACCCCGCGCTGCACGATGCAAGTGATTAGGGCGACATCGGTCAGTACGGTAATTTCCCGTGCAGTCATGATTGTGTTTCTCCCGCTTCCTTGAGAGCTTCTTGTTCTTCTAAAGCCCGTTTTTTAGCGCGTATTTTGATTTGAAGGTCGATCCAGATCCCAACGGTTAAGACGGAAAGAATAGGGCAGATCGAGGCCATGGCGAGAATGCCGAAGCCATCGATTGCATTCACTGCGTTGCCGAAGCCGAGTCCCATGGACAGCACCAGCGGCACGGTGACCGGACCAGTGGTTACGCCCGCGCTATCCCAGGCAATGTTGACGAACTCTTCCGACGAAAGCGCCGTTAGGACAATCGGATGGCGTACCCCGGTATGAGAAAATAGGCGATGGGCAGGTTGTAGATAATCTTGAGGACACCGAGGGAGATGCCGAAACCGACGCCAATCGAGACGGCGTAAATGAGAAACCGGCGTTTAAAGGCTCCATTCGTGAGATTTTCAACAGTAAGACCGAGCGCGTTGAGAGCAGGCTCGGCCAGCGTGGCGCCGAATCCCAAGGCCCAGGCAAAGAATAGGGCAATACCGATTCCCAATGCCTGATCATATAAGGGCGTGTTTTTAACGTGCTCCAGCTTGGTGAATGTCGCGGGAACCAGACTGCCCGATTGGCTGCCAAGGTTGGCAAGGCCGTAACTCAAGCCAATGTTGAAAACCACCATGCCGACGACGCAGAGCATGAGGCCGTAAAAAACGATGCCGATGTTTGCCAATTTATCGCGCGCGATAAAATGGAGGGCCAAAAACAAAAAAATTACCAGCGGAACGATTGCGCGAACGCCGGAAATAACTTCGGCAACAGGGGATTGTTCGTGCCACTGAGTAGTTGTTTGTCCCGTGACGGTGGCTTTCGCCGCGGCGATAATTTCTTCGGGGGAAATTTGCGTGGAAACGAACAGCGCTAATGACATCACGGCGATGATCGGAAACAGCGAGGCAATCGTCACGATCCCGAATCCGGATAAAGAAGAGGAACCTTTGCCTGCTGCGGTTGCGATGCCGATGCCGAGCGCCAAGACCAGCGGCACGGTGACCGGTCCTGTGGTAACGGCGCCGGAATCCCAGGCCAGGCCGAGAATTTTTGTGAGTTCCGGATCGAAAAACAAATAAAGCGTCAGGCCGATCGTCGGGACCAGGGATGCGAAGATCAGCGGCTTCAGGCTCCATCCATACAGAAGACGCATCGTGCCGACGACGGCAGCGAGGCCGACGCCGATGCCGATGCCAACCATCAGGACAAGTGTCGTCGCCCAATCATTCAGCAGCGTATACAAATAAGGAGCCCGTTCGACATTAACGATGGCGCCGACCGCTTGCAGGCTACCGATTGCCGGTTCGGCAAACGTCACGCCGATTCCGAGAAGAAAAGCAATTATCAACACGACAGGTAGCGTCGATTTTTGCGGCAATTTATTGCCGATCACTTCGGCGAACGGCATCAGGCCGAGTTTCAGCCCCTCCATAAAAAGCATCAGGCCGAAAATGACTGCGATTAAGCCGGCGGTCAGGATCCATGATTCGGCAACCGACTGGCGCAGGATCAAGAGCTGAAACAGAATGAGATAAGCGACCAAAGGAATGACGGCGCGCAGTTGTTCGAAAAGCCGGACTTTGACGTACGGTGTCAGGAGCCGGTGAACATCGATGGAACGGAGCCGCACACGCTCAGGCTTGTACGGTATGACCTTTCCCTTTTCGTCATGCTGAAGGGGGGCGTGATTAAATTGTAG
>CALINB010000138.1 GCA_938045325.1 uncultured Rhodospirillales bacterium
GACGACGTCGACCCCGGCCGTAGTTTCGGTTCAAGTCGACGCGGTTGCCGGTGAAGCCACCGTTACCACGCAAGACGTGACGGCGGACGAAAGCACGGCCATTCCGCTCGATATCGCGGCCTCCTTGCCGGGCGGTTCCGACGACACGATTACCGAAGTCACCATCTCCGGTGTTCCGGCGAGTGCGCAACTCTCCGCCGGTACGGATAACGGCGACGGCACCTGGACTTTGTCCGCCGGTGACTTGAACGGTTTAACGGTTACCCCGACGGCGGGTGATAGCACCGACTTCACGCTGCAAGTCAACGCGACCTCGCAAGACGTCGATCCGGAAACGGGTGCGGTGACGACCACCAGCACGAATGTTCCGCTCAACGTGACGGTCAACGCGGTTGTCGAAGAAGTCACGGTGACGGCGCAAGCCGCGTCCGGCGATGAAGACACGGCCATTGACCTCGATATTTCGGCCTCCTTGCCGGGTGGTTCTGACGACAGCATTACGGAAGTCACCATTGCCGGTGTGCCGAACGGTGCAACCTTGTCTGCCGGTACGGATAATGGTGATGGCACCTGGACTCTGTCCCCGAACGATCTCACCGGTCTGCAAATCACGCCGCCGGCGAACTCGAACGTCGACTTTACGTTGCAGGTTTCGGCAACGTCCGAAGACGTCGATCCGGAAACGGGTGCGGTGACGACGACCTCGACGGCGGTCGACCTGCCTGTCACGGTGCTGGGTGTTGCCGATGATCCGACCGTTTCCGCTGGTAACGTTTCCGGCGATGAAGACACGGCCATTGACCTCGATATTTCCGCCGGCTTAACCGACACGGACGGTTCCGAAACCCTGAGCGTCACCATCGCCGGTGTGCCGGTGGGTGCCGTGCTCTCGCTCGGTACGGATAATGGCGACGGCACGTGGACCATCGACGATCCGGCTGAGGTTTCGCAGCTTAATAATTTGACCTTCACGCCGCCGCAGGACTTCTTCGGCGACATCAACCTCGCCGTCAGCTCGACGGCAACGGAAGACGACTCGGGCGATACGGCGACAACGGGTCCGGCGAACTTCACCATTTCCGTCAGCGATACCGGTGAAGTGATTGTCGGTACGCCGGGTGACGACGTTCTTTCCGGCGGCAATCAAGACGATATCATTCAAGGTCTGGGCGGCGACGATATCCTCGAAGGCGGCCAAGGCGACGATACGCTTGAAGGCGGTGCCGACAATGACGCCATCATCGGCGGTTACGGTAACGACGCCCTCGATGGCGGCACCGGGTTCGACACCGCGTTTTATGCGGGTGACTTCGACGAGTACAGCATCTCCATTGCCGATAACGGTGAGGTGACGATCTCGGGTCCGGAAGGTACCGATACGCTGAACAACATTGAAAATCTCGACTTCAAAAACGGTCAGGTTTGTATCGAAGACATCGGTAAAGCGCCGACGGTCGAAACCCAAGCGGCAACGGGCCGTGAGGATAATGCGATCAGTCTCGGCATTACCGTTGCCGTCGCCAACCCGTTGGCGCTGGTTACAGGCGTGACGATTGCCAATATTCCGGCCGGATCGGTTGTGGCAGCAGGTACGGACAATCCGTTCGAATTGACCCAGGAAGCCGACGGCACCATGAGCCTGACGCTGACGGAGGATCAGCTCTCCGGTCTCAACATCACGCCGCCGCAAGACTTTAATGGTGTGTTTGATCTCGTCGTTTCGGCGACCACCAGTGAAGGTGTCACCAGCAATCCGGTGAACTACACCGTCGATGTGGAAGCCGTGAACGATGCGCCTGAACTGAGCGGTGACGGACAAATCGACGTGACCGGTGGTGCGGCAACGATCAGCAACCAAGACATGAAGCTGAGCGATGTCGATAACAGTGCCGACGAATTGTTCTACGAGGTTACCGACGGTCCTGATCATGGCGATCTGTTCCTTGATGGCAACCTCTTGGGTGAAGGCGATATGTTCACGCAAGAAGATATCGATCAAGGTTTGTTGCAATATGTTGCCGATGAAACGGGCGGTGAGTTCAACCATGAGTGGGCCGAAGGCACACCGGAATGGGCCGGCACGGGCCGCAATGCCGACATCAACCCGATTGATCCGTCCAACCTGATGATGCCGGACGGCGGCAATTCAGTGACCATCAATTTTGAAAGCGAGGGCACGAGCAAAAACGACGTGTTCGGCTGGTACAAAATCGATGAAAACGGCAACCCGGGTGAAGCCTCCATCATTTGGGGCGATACCCAGGACGTGGACTCGGGCAGCTCTTTCACCATCGAAGGCTTGCAGCCGGGTGAATCGTTCGGTCTCTTCGTCGTCAATGACGGTGCCGATCACGCCAGCTGGCTTAACGATGTGCCATCCAATCATACCCTTGGGTTTAATGAAGACGGCAACTTGGCCCAATTCAATCGGGCGGGTAACGAGGTCCATGAAACCGGACGAGCCAAGGATGTGTTCAGCAACGCCACTTCCGGTGTTGGTGAGGATGGAAATCTGAAGATTGGCTTTGAGAACACGAGTATCAGTAGCCAGGATGACTATGACGACTTGGTTGTGTCTATCCAATACAACGGTGATGGTGGTCCTGCTGACAATGACAGCTTCTCGTTCACGGCGAAAGACGATAGCGGTGCCGTGATTGCGGATCAGGACAGTGTTGATAACAACGATGGCAGCTCGGACGGCGGATATTCGGTCTCCGAAGGTCAGGCGACGGTCAACATCAATATCGATCCGAACGGTGTTGGCGGCTAAGCCATCCACTCAAATTTAAAAAAAGGCCGTGGTATTAACCGCGGCCTTTTTTGTTGATGCGGGTTTACTCAGCTGCCTCTTGCGGTGGGTCGCTGAAATGCGCCCATTCATCTTTACCGCCGCGGTTATCCAAATAGTTAATCAGTGCCGAGATAGGCCGGCGATCAAAACGCGTGCCTGACTGTGATAATAATTGATCGGTTGCTGCCTCAAATGACATCGCTTCACGATACACGCGGGGTTTCACCATGCCGACGAATGCCGTGGCGACGGATAAAATGCGGGCCGTTTCGAGAATATCCTCTCCTTTTAAGCCCATGGGGCCGGAGCCGTCCCAATTTTCGGACATTTGCCGGATGGATTCGACAACCGGACCTTGAAAATCAACGTCCTTAATGAGGTCTTCCCCAATACGCAAATTATCGTAAACCAGTTGCCGTTCCTGATCCGTCATCGCTTCGCCCTTATTAAGGAGGGCAACCGGCACAAGAATTTTACCGAGGTTAATTAGCCTGCCGGCAAAGTGAACGGATTGAATTTCAGATTGTGAGAGTTCCATTTCCTGGGCAATGCAACGGGCCACTTCAGATACATGGTTC
>CALINB010000139.1 GCA_938045325.1 uncultured Rhodospirillales bacterium
AAATGCACCCCGTTCTGTTGCCTTGACCGCTGTCATCAGTGTGCTTTGCGCGCTCATGACGACGATTCGGAGATCAGGCCGGATTTTACGGATGCGTGGGATCAAATCGAGGCCGTTCTCGTCCGGCATGACAACATCTGTGATCACTAAATCACCGTCGCCTTCTTGAATCCAATTCCATAATGTCGCTGCGTTACTTGTTGTATTAACTTCATAACCGGCACGCGCCAAAGCTTGATTTAGCACGGTTCGAATGGACTGATCGTCGTCGGCAATTAGAATTTTAGATGTCATAGTTAGCATTCACTCATTGATGAGTCTGCCATCGGCAGCATGATTTTAAAGGTTGTTTTCCGGGGTTCACTTTTAAACTCGATGACCCCGCCGTGGTCATCGATAATTTTTGCAACCAAAGCCAGACCTAATCCGCTGCCTTTCGGTTTCGATGTGACAAACGGATCAAATAAATGCGGCTGCAGGTCTTCGGGAATGCCTTCGCCGTTGTCTTGGATGGAAATCATCAACGGCAAGTGAACGCGTGAATCGCTGCCCGGCACGGCAAACCGCACACCGTGACGGTAAGACGTGGATAACACGATTTCTCCGTTTGTTTTTGGCGCCGCTTCGGCAGCGTTTTTGAGCAGATTTAAAAGAACCTGCACCAACAGGTCCCGGTCGCCCAAAACGGGCGGCAAGGACGGGTCGTAATTCTCGATATAACGAAGGTGACGGCCAAATCCGTTCTTGGCCAGCTTCACAACACGGTCGAGAACACGATGTATGTTGACCGCTTTCGCTTGCAGTGGTGCACCATCGGTAAACGTTCCCATGCGGTCGACTAAAGCACAAATTCGATCAGCTTCTTCACGAATAAGTTGCGTTAACGGCATATCGCTGTCGTCGGCGGATTGTTCCAGTAATTGCGCGGCCCCTCGAATGCCCGATAGAGGATTTTTCACTTCATGAGCGAGAACGGATGCCATGGCTGTGATGGAACGGGCGGCATTGCGGTGGGTTAGTTGGCGGTCGATTTTTGCGGCAATAGAACGTTCCTGCAGCGACAGGACAACCCACCCCGGTGATTCCGGCAAAGAACTGGCCTGAATATCCGCTAAATGTTTACCGATACGTGGTGATTCTAAAGGCACACCGTATTCGATAACTTCATTGCCTAAATTACGCACCTGTTCGATGAGGCCGAACAAGGGACTGTCCAACGGCACCAATGACTCCAAGTGCTGATTGGTCATAAAAACGGCACTGGCTTGAAGGAATTGTTCGCCCATGTTGTTGAGATATTTGATGACATTTTCCGCATCGATCACAAGAATCGCGGACGGCAATGCATTAAGAACGGCAGACAGTTCTATGGTCGTGTTTTCGTCGGCTTTTTTTAAGGCAATAACGGAGTCGTTCATTACGCCGCCATTCTGTCGATTAAGGGGTCAAAAAAGTTCATAATCATTTCTTTAACGCGTGCTTCATCGGCGCAGCGCATGACTTCGCTACGAAACTCTGCAGACCCCGGCAATCCTTTGCTGTACCAGCCGATATGTTTCCGGGCGATCCGGACACCGCGGTCAATACCGTAGTGCTCTAAAATGTCCTCGTAATGGCTGAGTAAGATGTTTTTTTGATCTTGCAGCGACGGATCGGGAATGCGCGAACCGTTTTGTAAAAATTCTTCAATTTGCTTGAGAAACCAGGGGCGGCCATATGTGCCCCGCCCGACCATCACGCCATCGGCACCTGACTCTTCAAGAAGGTTTTTGGCGTCATCAACTGTTGTGACATCACCATTACCGATCACGGGAATTGACACGTTTTCTTTGACTTTGCGAATAAACGACCAATCGGCTGAGCCGTTATAAAACTGACAACGGGTCCGCCCATGTACCGTGATCATTTTTATGCCGCAATCTTCGGCAATTTTTGCCAGCCGGGGCGCATTGCGCGAACCGTCATCCCAACCTGTGCGCATTTTAAGCGTTACCGGCAATTTGACGGCATTGACGGTTGCCTCAAGAATTTTTGCGGCCTTGTCCTCATCACGCATGAGCGCCGAACCCGCCTGCTGACCGGTGGTGACCTTTTTAACCGGACAGCCGAAGTTGATATCGATAATCGCGGCCCCGCGGTCTTCATTTAATTTTGCCGCTTCTGCCATGATGGACGGGTCGCATCCAGCGAGTTGCACCGACATCGGGTGTTCTTCTGCACAATGGGTCGCCATTTTCATGGTTTTGCGGTTGGCATGAACCATGGCTTGCGAGGCGATCATTTCGGAAATGACAAGCCCTGCCCCACACCGTTTTACAAGACGCCGAAACGGCATGTCGCTGACGCCGGACATGGGCGCGAGCAATACATTTGATTCAAGCCGAACTGGACCGATTTCAATTGCCATTTGAAACTCACCCCTCAAAAAAGTGCCCAATAATTAGGCAATAAAAGGCTGAGATGCAATGTAAATCGGAGACTAAAGATTAAATTATGTGCGAAAACTAGCCTAGCAGGACGTTTGTAACGAATTTTACGCCCGGATAGCCCAGGGTCATCAGCAAATAAACCAATAAAACAAAACGAGCCGCAAGGCGCCCCCGGATCCCACTTTTAAAGTGGGCAAACAATAATCCGACAATCACAAAGAAGGACGTCACGCTTAAGATGGTTTTGTGATCGTAAACAAGAAATCTTCCTGTTTCGCTATATTGAATGGCCATACCGCTCATCAAACCAAACGATAAAGCCGCGGCGGCAAAAACAAGCAAGCGCACGGTGAGTGATTCACACTCCGTTAATGAAGGCAGCAGGCGCGAAAAAGATGTTGGCTGTTTTGCTTTTAAGGCATTTTCTTGAATAAAAGCGCCAAGAGCAGAT
>CALINB010000140.1 GCA_938045325.1 uncultured Rhodospirillales bacterium
GCGGATACACGGGCGTGTGATCGACCGTGCCTTTTTGCTGCACCTCGTCGGCGATCAGGATGTTCTTTTTGTTCAGAAACAGCACGCGGAATTGTTCAGTCATGCCGAATGCCATGCTGATGCGCAGGTAATCCAGCAACGCCTGCCAGTTCGAGAGGACCGGTTTGTCGAGAATATGTTGCTGGGCGAGCCGCTGCGAAGCGCCTTGAACGGTTTTCAGCGTTGCGATCACGGCATCGCCGACACCGGGGACTTTTTTAAGCGCGTTCGGTTCGGCGGCAACGACTTCGGCAAAAGAGCCGAACGTATCGATGAGTTGTTTCGCCAACGGCTTGGTGTCCTGGCGCGGCAGGGCCGAAAACAAAACCAATTCGAGTAATTCGTAATCGGGCAGGGCTTCCGCGCCCGATTGCAGTAGACGTTGGCGAAGCCGTTGGCGGTGTCCGGTATAGTGAGGTTTGTCGCTCACGGGACTACGTTTTGTAAGGCGGGCAGTCCAAGTCTTTGGGCGATTTCGTAAATACTTCCGCACCATCGGCGGTAACCCCGATGGTATGCTCGAACTGCGCCGACAAAGACCGGTCTTTGGTCACGGCCGTCCAGCCATCGGCGAGGATTTTCACTTCCGGCCGGCCGGCGTTGATCATTGGTTCGATCGTGAAGATCATGCCTTCTTTGATTTCTTCTCCCTCGCCCGGCTGGCCGAAGTGCATGATATTGGGCGCGTCATGAAAGATTTGGCCGATGCCATGGCCGCAAAAATCCCGGACCACGGAATAGCGTCGCTCTTCGGCGTAGGTTTGGATAGCGTGACCGATGTCGCCGACATGCGCGCCCGGGCGGACCGCTTCGATGCCTTTCCATAAGGCTTCGAATGTCGTTTCGACCAGTTTCTTCGCCTTAATGCCGACTTTACCGACATAAAACATGCGGCTTGAATCGCCGTGCCAGCCGTCGAGGATGGGAGTCACGTCAATGTTGACGACATCACCTTCTTCCAGACGCTTGTCGCCCGGAATGCCGTGGCAGACGACATGATTGACAGAAGTGCAAACCGATTTCGGAAAACCCCGATAGCCGAGCGGTGCCGGTGTTGCGCCGTGCTCAATGGTGTATTCATGCACCAGGGAATCGATTTCATTGGTGGTGATGCCCGGTTGGATGTAAGGCGCGAGATAATCGAGCGTCTCGGCCGCCAAGCGTCCGGCCTTGCGCATGGCGGCAAAGGCCTCGGCATCGTGGATTTTTATGCTGCGTTCTTCGGCATAAAGCATGCGGGGGTGCTCATCTGGGTTTGGTATCGTGCTGGGCGGGTTTTAAGCGCCTCGATCCTGGGTTTCACGTGTTATTCGGCTTATTGAACCGTTACTAAAAATCGATTGGCACCGGCGTTGCAACCTTTATCTCTTTGGATGTCAGCTTGCAATCGTAACAAATTGCCTCGACTCCGGCTTTGATCGCGGATTTCAGGGCTTTTGCATAGTCCGGGTCGATATCCCCGGCGACCGTAAAAGTTTGTCCGTCCTGGCGTTGGGCGAGATACATCATGACGGCGCGGTGGCCCTGTTTCACCATGTCGGAAAGCTCGCCCAGATGCTTAGTGCCGCGTTTGGTGACCGCATCGGGAAATTCATAGGGCCCTTTTTTGCTGCGGTCGCGCTTCATGGTGACGCTTTTCACCTCGACATAACAGGGCGGCTTATTCGGTGATTCCAACAGCAAATCGATCCGCGAATTTTTGCCGTATTTCACCTCGCGGCGAATGTTGTCATAACCCGAAAGCTCGGTGATGATATTTTTTTGAATCGCTTCTTCGATCAGCGCATTGGGCTTGGCTGTGTTAATGCCGACCAGCGAGCGGCCAATGCGAATGAGCTCCCAGGTGTATCTTAGCTTCCGCTCCGGGTTACGCGCCGGTGACAGCCAGACCTCTGCGCCTTCGTCGTTAACGCTCAGCATCGAGCCCGGGTTGGCACAATGGGCGACGACAATCGAGCCGTCTTCCAATTCAACATCGGTGAGAAACCGTTTGTAACGTTTGATCAGTTTGCCGCGAATGAGGGGATCAGGAAATTTCATATTCGATGCCTTGTTGCGTTGATTTTACGGTTTTGCTTTTTCACCGGCGGCAATTTCGTCTGCATCGAGGGCGTTGGCAAGCCTCGCGTTTGCGCTGCCCGGCTTCAGGGGCCGTTGCTGGTCCGGATGCGGCGCCCATGCAGTTAGATAAATCACCTGAAACGTTGCCGGGATACGGTCTTCGTCGTCGGCGAACAGTTCGTGATAGCGGCGCGCTGTTTCCATGACGGTCTCTTTGCGGGAAAACGATTTACGCCGTTCCGATACGGCATTGGTTTCACCCATGCCGCGCAAATCGGTCATCAGTTTTAAGGCATTCGGATAACTGACCGTAAGGGTGTCCAAATCGGCAAGCGGCAAAGTGAAGCCGGCGCGTTGCAGAAGGTCACCGGCATCACGGACATCGGTAAACGGCGATATGCGCGGG
>CALINB010000141.1 GCA_938045325.1 uncultured Rhodospirillales bacterium
CAAAAGGCCCGTTTTTTCATCTCTCAGACTTACCGGCCGACGAAGCAACCCGTGACGCAGTCCTGCTCTCCGCCATGGGCTCACCGGATATTTTGCAAACCAATGGGATTGGCGCGGCAACGCCCCTAACAAGTAAAGTTGCCATCATAAGCAAGTCAAAGCGTGATGATGCGGATTTGGATTATTTGTTTGCTCAGGTTGCGCTCGACAAACCTGTTGTCGATACAAACCCGAACTGTGGCAACATGCTCTCCGCCGTCGGCCCCTTCGGACTGGAAGAGGGCTTAATCAAAGCTGGTGATCCGGAAACCATCGTGAAGATATACAATGTCAACACGGATACGCTCATCGAGGCTGTCATCCAAACGCCCGGCGGCAATGTGACTTACGATGGCGATGCTTCTATTGACGGTGTTCCCGGTACCGCCGCACCGGTCATTTTAAACTTTTTAAACGCAGCCGGATCAAAATGTTCTTCAATGCTGCCAACGGGCAAACCCAAAGACATCATTGACGGCATCGAAGTATCTTGTGTCGATGTCGCCATGCCGATGGTTTTCGTCAAAGCCGAAGACATGGGCAAAACCGGGCACGAAAGCAAAGCGGAACTCGATGCGGATAAAGAATTTTACAAAAAACTAGAAGATATTCGGCGAAAGGCTTCAAAACTCATGGGCCTCGGAGATGCTTCAGACAAAGTCATTCCAAAATTCGGCATCGTTGCCGCCCCCAAGAACGGTAGCATAACCGCACGTTACTTTGTTCCCTTTACTTGCCATGCCGCGTTCGCCGTCACGGGAAGTTGTTGCGTCGCTTCTGCTGCCATCACGCCGGGAACGGTTGCCAATGATGTCGCCAAAATCGGCAACGCCGATAAGAAAATCGTGACTCTAGAACATCCAAGCGGATCAATTGACGTCAATGTTGAATTTGGCATGAAAGACGGTTTTCCCGATGTCAATCGCGTCGGCATTCTCAGAACGTGCCGCCGGTTATTCGAGGGACATGTTCTCATTCCTGAATCAGTTTGGCGCGGGCATGAGTCTGATGCACCCAAACATCAGGCCGCGGCAGAATAGTTATAAGTTGCCAGGTTTCGGCGACTTCCCGTACAAAAATGTCATGTTAATCCGGTGATTTTCATAACCCGGTTTAAAATCGATATCGTCTGTTCCGTGTAAAACATTTGAATGGAACAATACGGCTCGGTTGCAACCGTACGGCACATGAAATGATTCGGCATCCGGCTCAGCAATCACCTTCTGGAATTCGCTTTGCTTTTGCTCGCTCATTTCGCCAAGAAACTCTCTTGATACTTTCTTGTTCCACATAACCAATCCGCCGGTTTTCGGATCGTTGTTTGCCTCATCCGGCGTAATCCAAAAATTAATACTGGCCGCGCCGTCATCACAATGCACGCCAAGGCCGGATTTATTTTTAAAATACTTGTATGCCCAACAGGACGTAAACGGATATGCCCCGAATAACTTCGGAAATGCGCTCTTGATATCCATGGCAATTTGAAAAATCAAAGGACAGGAAAACCCTGTCATCAAATTTGTTTCGATCTCATCTTCGTAATCGAGCAGACTCCAAACCGTTGAATTGAGACAGAACGCTCTTAATGCTTGCAGCGCCTCATCACGCAATAATCCGTCAAAGAACGTGAATCCGTGCGGGTTTTCGAAAAATTGCGCCTCGATTTCCTCCGTATCAAGCGAAGGCGATAGCGTACCTCCCTCAATGAGCGGGCTGTTTTCATGATAAACAATGCGATTATACGTATTTTGCAAAAGCTGCGATGCCGGTGGATTTAATGCACTCAATTTTCCTTCGTAACAATCTCCAAGGCGATCATAAATCTCTCGGTATTCATCGATCAGGGTTAGATAATCTTTCGAAACTTTTTTCTGATTAATAAGATGATTGAGTTGATCGATGTCATGCTTAAGCTTCGTTTTGTTATAGCGGTTAAATTCCACAAACTCGTCTAATGGGCGCGGCCCTATTGCCCGAAATGCCTTGATAGGCTCAATAAAATGCCGGGCCGCTTCCTCAAACTTCCCTTTTGCAACAAGCACCAACCCCAAGTCCGTGAAAACCTCTGTCGATTGTGGATCCAGACGAAGGCAATTCCGGTATGCGGCTTCCGCTTCATCGAACTGCTTTGCGGTCACAAAGGCATTGCCCAAATTTCGATACGCGCCGGCATGATCTGGAGAATTTTGAATTACTTGCCGATATCGATGAACGGCATTTTCAATATCACCAGACTCCAAAAGCGCGTTGCCTAAGTTCAATAAAATTTCCGTATTATCAGGATCGCCCGATAATGCCTGCTCTAATACGGGGATGGCGTCCGCCGGTCGCCCAAGATCAATCAAAACCAAGCCCAAATTTGCACCGGCCTGTGTCAAGGATGGGTCCAATACAATCGATTGTTGAAAATGATCGGCCGCACTTTCCAACCGGCCGAGCATGTATTGAGCGTTACCAAGCAAGCAATGAAAATCCGGATCATCCGGCTTTGCCGCAATGGCTTTCAGTAGATGTGTTTCGGCAAGCTCGGCAGAATCTTTTTCGAAGGCAATCAATGCGGCGAGATAATTTGCTTCGGCATCATCAGGAGCGGCGGCAAGAATTCGATTGCACACATCTTCCGCCTCAGCCATTTGGCCGGACCGCCGCAGTTCATCGGCATTATCTAATGCCTGCTCGATCTCGAGTGATTGAATTTCAGTTTTCTCCTATCCCATGGAGTGAAGGCAGAAAAACAGCTTCGTTCAAAATATAACAAACGAAACCGAATACAACTATGCCAACGATTTTTCATGAATGCCTATGAGACGGGTCAATCGGGTTTTAGGCAATTGATTGCGGGTGTATAGTTCTATTCATCACATTTTTTGAGGACACATCGCCATGAAACCGATGAACCTGCTTTTCATCATGTCGGACCAGCACAGCAACAAAATTTTAGGGTGCCACGGCCATCCGATTATCAAAACGCCTCATATGGACCGGCTTGCCGAACGAGGAACACGGTTTACCGATGCCTATTCCCAATCACCGGTCTGTGTACCTGCAAGAGCTTCCATCGCGACGGGCTTGTATGTTCACGAAAACAAAAATTGGTGTAACGCCCATTCTTATACCGGCGAAATCAAGGGGTGGGGACACCGGCTTCAAGAGGGCGGCCATCATGTGCTTTCGATTGGCAAGTTGCATTATCGCAACGAGACCGATCCGACAGGGTTTGATGAACAAATCATCCCCATGCATGTTGTCGAAGGGGTCGGCGATCTGTTAGGATCCGTTCGTGATCAAATTCCCTTACCCGTACGCCATAAAGGCAAAACGCTGAGCGAGCGTATTGGCCCCGGTGAATCGACATATACGAAATACGATAGCGATATTACAGAAAAAACCTGCGGTTGGCTGAGAACGGAGGCGCCTAAACATCAAGATAAACCATGGTGCCTTTTTTCTTCCCTTGTTTGCCCCCACCCGCCCTTCATCGCACCACCGGAATTTTACGCGCTCTATAATCCGGAAGAAATGCCGTTCGACAAAGGTGTTGGTGATGAAGATTTCAAACGCCACCCCTGGGTCGAGGAGCAACGCAATTGCCAATTCTTCGATCAGCATTTCAGGAATGAAACGCGCAAAATCGCCATTGCCTCTTATTTCGGCACGACATCGTTTTTCGACGATAATCTTGGAAAAATCATGCGCGCCCTGGAAGAAACGGGACTCGATCAAAGCACCCGGGTCGTTTACACGAGCGACCATGGTGAGAACCTCGGCACCCGCGGGCTATGGGGCAAATCCAACTTATACGAAGAACCCGCCGCCATACCGATGATCATTGCCGGACCGGATATCCCCGAAGGCCATGTCTGCACCACCCCGGTTTCTCATGTCGATTGTTACCAGACAATCCTTCACGGGGTCGGTTTGCCCCTAAACGATAAAGAAAAATCGATGCCGGGCCGGTCGATGTTTGAAATTGCTTCTAATCACAATGACCCCGAACGCATTGCTTTCTCCGAATATCACGCCATGGCAGCGGCAACCGGCGCGTTCATGCTGCGCAAAGGCCGCTATAAACTAATTTACTATGTTGATTACAAGCCTGAATTATTTGATTTGGAAGCTGACCCGGAAGAAACCATCAATCTTGTAAGTGATCCGGCGCACAAAGATACGCTGAGTGATATCGAGCAAGAATTACGCAAGATTATCAACCCTGAGAAAACTGACCGGGAAGCCAAAGCTAGCCAAGCGGCCATCATTGAAAAACATGGCGGACGCGAAGCCATTATTCAACAAGGGGGCTTTGGAAATACCCCGGCACCCGGGGAAAAACCAGTATTTGCGGCTGGTCCGTAGACCCTATTTTTGCCACATTTTTAAGGCACTCTTGTTGAATACCGCTTCTTTCGTTACTAATAGAGACGGTATAAAACCGGATAACAATAAAATAAATATCATCACGCAATAGGGAGGAAATCGAATGCGATTTTCATTAAAGACGACAGCTAAATTAAGTCTTGTCGGCTTCGCCGGCTTGGCTTTGATGGGCGGCACCATGGATGCTGCGCATGCTTGGAAGCCCTCGAAAAAGCTCGAAATTGTAACTCATGTAGCAACCGGTTCTTCGACATACGCTTTTGCAAAAGCCGTCGAAAAATCGATCAAGAAACAACTTAAACATGGTGTCAAAGTGACCTCGATCCGCGGTGCACGCGGCGACCGGGCTCGCCGTCATCTGCGCATCAAAAACAAAGGCAATAATCACATGATGCAAGTGATTACGCCTTCGCAGGTTAACAACCCCATTCTCGCAGAACAAAAAACGCGTCCGTGGCACTTTGAGCCGCTGGCCGTTATGGTTGTAACCCCGCTTTTGTTTACGGTGAATGCCAAAGAATCCCGTTTTGGCAAAGGACCGTACAAATCGATGAAGCAGGTTTTTGACATCGCCAAGAAGAAACCGATGAAACTTATCCATGGCGGAAACTCCATGGGTACGGTGGCATCCCTCGTTCATATTATGATCGAGAAAGAACTCGGCATTAAAATGACGTTCACGCCGTTTGAATCCGTCGGCATCACAGAGCTGCTGGGTAACCACATTGATTTCATCATGCAAAATCCGGCGCAGGTCAATAACTTGGTCAAAGCCGGCCGCTTTAAGATTCTCGGCGCTTCCGAGAAACTCGGCGGCTACCCGAATGTTAAAACCTACGCCGAACAAGGCTTCAATTTTAAAGTCTTGAAACAGTATCGCGGTTTGTGGATGCCGAAAGGCGTGTCAAAAGAAGCCATCAAATACTGGATGGCCGCTTTGCAAAAAGTTCGCAAGGATAAAGATTTTGTAAACTATGTTACGAAAA
>CALINB010000142.1 GCA_938045325.1 uncultured Rhodospirillales bacterium
ACACTTTATTACTTTTCGACCATTTGGAATTCACCATGGTCGGCGCAAGTCAGTGCCTTTTTCGTTGGCGGCGTGCTGATGGTGCTGTGTGCCATATATTTCGTCATTTTTGCTATGCAACGGAAAAACGGCGAAGCCGATTTTAGTCTCGGTAAAGTCATCAATCCGGTGAGCGTTATTCCGAAGCGAATTCTGCTGTTTGTGCTGACGTTGGCTTATATTTTCGTCATCGATTGGTTTGGTTTTATCATAACCACATTCACATTTTTATCATTAGGCATGTTGCTGCTGTCGGAGGGGAAAAACAAAAAACTCATTCTGTCTCTTTCGGCAACATTAGCGATTGGCGGTTATCTTTTATTCGTCGTTGCATTCCAACGCCGGTTTCCCGATGGCCCGATTGAGAAGTGGCTGAAACCGTTCTGGTACTCAACAGGGATTTGGCAATAATGGAAGTCGATTTTTCAGTATACGGCCCGGCGTTTCTCAACACGTTTCAGTATTGGTATGTGATCCTGCCAGCGGTCATTCTTGGTTATGTTGTGGGCGCGATCCCCGGTTTCAGTGCCGCGAATACCATCATTGTTTTATTACCGGCGACCCTCGCCATGGGGCCGGAAATCGGCATGATCTTTATGGTAGCCCTTTACGCATCATCACGCATGGGCGCCGGTATTCCGGCAATTCTGGTAAACATTCCCGGTACTGCAGGAGCCGCGGCGACACCGCTTGACGGTTATCCCATGTCGCAACAAGGGAAGGGGCCGCAAGCGTTGGCCATTTCGTTTACGTCGTCTTGCATCGGCGGCCTGCTGACATCAATCGTCGTGTTGTTTGTCATTCAGTACGTCGTTATGGCGGTTTACGTACTGCACAGTGTCGAAATGATCGTCGTGATGCTGTTCGGTATCTCCCTGATCGGTACGATTGCCGCGAAGGAAAAATTGAAAGGCCTGATCGCCGGCTTTTTCGGCTTAATGATTGGTGCGATTGGCGCCGATCACGTTTATGCGACGCCACGGGGTACGTTTGGTTTCCTTGAGCTGTACGATAAAATTCCGTTGATCCCGGCGCTGGTCGGTTTGTTCGCGATTTCCGAAGCATTCATTCTCATTGAACGCGGATCGATCATGACCAAAGAAGGCCAGCAAGTCATGCGGGATGCGAAATGGTCGGAAGTGTTTGAAGGGGTTCGCGCGACATTCAAAAGGATTTGGCATGTGCTGTGGACCAGTATCATCGGTCTCGTGATCGGCGTGGTACCGGGTGCGGGTGCCGCCATTGCGGCCTTCGTTGCTTATCAGCAGTCGCAAACTTATTCCAAGACACCGGAACTTTACGGCACCGGTCATATCGAGGGCCTGATTGCGCCTGAATCCGCCAACAACGGTGTCACGGCGGGTACGTTGGTGCCGCTATTGGTAATCGGTATCCCAGGTGGTGCAACGGCGGCGATCATGTTGGTCGTGCTGACCTATCACGGCGTGACCGTTGGGCCGGATCTATTTATCGATAAACCGAATTTCGCCTATGGCGCGTTTGCAGCGATGGCGGTGACGTACATCATCATGATCTTCACCATCTTTCCGCTTGCGCGTTATATGTCGCGGGTGACCATGGTGCCGACCATGTACATCATTCCGCTGATCATCTCGTTTACGTTGGTGGGTTCGTTCGTGCCGCGAGCTTATTTGTTCGATATGTACCTCGCCATTGCCTTCGGTGTGATCGGTTATATTGCCCGAAAGACCGGTTATCACGTCGCCGCTATTCTCATCGGCGTCATCCTGGGGCCGCTCTTGGAGCAGTACTTCGTTCGGGCGCTCAAGATTTCCCAGGGCGATATTATGGTTATTTTCTCGTCCAATTTGGGGAACGCCCTGTGGGTTGGCCTCTTGATCTCATTGCTAATTCCCATATGGAAGGAATGGCAAAAGAAACGCTCGGCACAAAAAACTGCCCTCGAGAAGGGTGAAGAAGCCGAGCGGGGCGGCACAACAGAATAAAAACGATAGAAAGGGAGGTTTAGGATGGCCGGAAACGGGAGTCTTTTGTCCGATAATATCAAGCCGATCAGTCATTTGGATCTCGCCGGTGGCGGACAGATCGAAGTTCACGGTAATTATTGCTATGTCGGGCATATGGATCCGCCGCACGGCACTTCGATTTTAGATATTTCCGACCCAAAAAACCCTAAGGTCGTTGCAACCATTGACCCGCCGCCATATTCCCATACCCATAAAGCACGCGTCGTCGGTGACCTGCTTTATACAAATGTCGAAATGATCAACCGCCACAAACGTCGCCGCGGTGTCGACAAGGTTGTCGAAGCGCAAAAGAAACTCGGCGGCGATGCAAAAACGAAAGATATCGCCAAGGAACTCGATATTGATGAAGATCTGGTCAAAGACATTATCTACTTTAAGGATAACGGTTACGAAGAATGCGGATGGCGTGTCTTCGATATTTCCGACAAAACCAATCCAAAGTTATTGAGCTATACGCGAACGCACGGCTTCGGCACGCACCGTTTTCATTGCGACGAGCAGTACGCCTATATCTCTACAGAGATGGAAGGCTATGTCGGTAATATTCTTGTCGTGTATGACATGAAAGACCCGACCAAGCCGGAAGAGGTTTCTCGATGGTGGCTGCCGGGTCAGCACTTGGCCGGCGGGGAAACACCAACTTGGAACGGCTATAGCCATCGTTTGCATCATGCTATGCGTTGCGGTGATGAATTGTGGGCGGGCATGTGGATGGCTGGTTTTAGGGTCATCGATGCATCGGATATCAATAACCTGAAAACTATCGGTGAAATTGATCACCATCCCATGGTGAAGGACACATCCCATACGATCATGCCGGTCGAACAGCTGATTGACGGCAAGCGGATCGCCGTCGCCGTCGATGAGGCGCACGACCGCATTCCGGGGCAGGACCCGGCCCGCATTTGGATCATGGATGTAACGGATCTGTCGAACATCCAAATTATTGCGTCGTTTAATGTCGGTGAAATGGATTCGCCGTATTCCCGTAAAGGCCGTTTCGGTGCCCACCAGTATCGTGAAAAGCTGAATTCGACGCTGGTGTATGCCGCTTGGTTCTCCGGCGGCTTGCGGATCATTGATATCGCCGATCCGTATTGGCCGAAAGAAGTCGGCCATTTCATTCCCGAACCGGTTAATGGATTTACCTCGCCGCAAAGCAATGATGTCGACGTGGTCGATGAAACAGGATTGGTCTATCTCATCGACCGGAATGCGGGCTTGGATATTGTTGAATTCAACGGTTGATAGTGTCAGATGGAAAAAACACGCTTAGGAAAATCTGACCTTGAAGTCTCTGTCATGGGGCTTGGGTGTTCCGGCATGTCGCCAAAAAACGATGTGCCGCGGGATGATGAGGAAGCGACAGCAACAATCCGAATGGCGTTAGAGCACGGTATTAGTTTCATTGATACCTCCGATGCTTATGGTAATGGCCACAACGAAGAGCTAATTGCAGGAGCGCTGCAAGGTCAGGCCAATAAAGGCATTGTCGCGACAAAATTCGGTAATATGAGAAGTCCTTCCGGCAAAGTTGCCGGAACGAACGGAAGGCCGGACTATGTTCCGGTTGCGTGTGAAGCCAGCCTTAAACGGCTCGGTGTTGATTGTATCGATCTCTATTATTTGCACCGTGTCGACCCGGAAGTGCCGATAGAGGATACAGTCGGTGCCATGGGCAAGCTCGTCGAGCAGGGTAAAGTACGCTGTATCGGTTTGTCTGAAGCGAAACCCGAAGAATTAAAACGGGCGCATGCAACTTTTCCGTTAACGGCATTACAGTCTGAATATTCCTTGTGGACACGGGATGCTGAATTGGAAGTGCTGCCGATTTGCCGTGAATTGGGAATTACCTATGTTGCCTATGCTCCGCTGGGACGGGGGTTTCTGACGGCCAGCATTAAATCATCGGATGATATGCATAAAAACGACCGGCGATGGGAGCACCCACGCTTTCAAGATGAAAACTTCAAGCAAAACCTTAAGTTGTTAGATACGCTTGAAGCCATAGCTGCCGAAAAAGAATGCTCACCGGCGAATATCGCTTTGGCATGGGTATTGTCGCGCGATTGGGACATTGTGCCCATTCCTGGTTCGCGCCGCAGAAAAACACTTGGTGATAATCTGAATGCTTTGAAAGTCGAATTCAGTGCTAACGATCTAAAAAACCTTGAAGAGGCTTTTGCCGTCGGTCAAACCGCGGGGACTCGTTATCCTGAGAAGCAGTTACATTTGATGGGATTTTAAAGAATGAGATTTACGAGTTACGAAATAAGCGGTGCTGCCGGTTACGGTCTTGTCACGGATGAGAATAAACTGACGACGGCCAAAGGTGACCTTGCCCAGCAATATCCCGATTTGAAATCAGTAATTGAAGGGGGTGCGCTTGAAGAAGTCGGTAAAAGTCTTTCCGCCCAATCGCCGGATACGGACATGGACTCGGTGACGATGCTGCCGGTTATTCCTAACCCGGGAAAGATTTTCTGCATCGGCTTGAATTACAAAGATCACCGCGACGAAGGCGGTTGGGATGATACAGACCATCCGTCGGTCTTTACGCGATTTCCCGAAAGTCAAACCGGACACAATTGCCGCATGTTAATGCCGAAAGAGTCCGACAAGTTTGATTTTGAGGCCGAACTGGTAGCAGTCATCGGGAAAGGCGGGCGGCGCGTTTCTAAAGAAGATGCATTGAAGCATATCTGCGGGTATTCCTGCTACAACGAGGGCAGCGTGCGTGATTATCAGCGCCACAATACGCAATGGATTCCGGGCAAGAATTTTTGCGAAACTGGCGCCTTCGGTCCGTGGATGGTGACGGCGGACGAAATTCCCGATCCGACGGTTATGACTATTGAGACCCGGCTAAACGGCGAAGTCATGCAGCATTCCACGACAGATTTGCTGATTTTCCCTATCCCGGTTTTGATCAATTACATAACGACCTTCGTGCCGATTTCGCCGGGCGATATCATCGTGACCGGCACACCGGGGGGCGTCGGCGCGCGGCGCGATCCGCAAATCTGGATGAAAGACGGCGATAAAGTCGAAATCGAGATTTCTGGCATTGGCATTTTGCAGAATACGGTCGTCAAAGAGAAGTAACGCCGCAGAGGAGGATATCCCGATGGGAAAACTTCGTCATATTGCCGTATCGACACCGGATTTGGAAAAATCCGCCAAGTTTTATGCCGATGTCTTCGATATGGAGATTATGTCACAGCAAGAGCATGCTGTGCGGATGTCTGACGGCGTTGTGAATTTAACGCTGCTCAAATTTAAATCAGATGAACATGCGGGTGACGAGCGTGGCAAGGATTTTTGTGGCTGGCATCATGTTGGTTTTATTGTCGACGATATCGATGAGACCGGTAAAAAGATTGAAGAATGCGGCGGCACGCTTCATAAGGACATGCCGAGCG
>CALINB010000143.1 GCA_938045325.1 uncultured Rhodospirillales bacterium
ATGTCCGCGATATCGCGACCTTGCGCGATACCCGCGAAGGGCCAATATCCGAAACAGGCAACCCGCTGGACGTCGCCATTGCCGGCGAAGGTTATTTCGCCATCCGAACCGATGTCGGCGAACGCTATACGCGTAACGGGCACTTCCGCCTTGATGAGGCCGGACAGTTGGTCACGCAAACCGGTGACCCGGTTCTGTCAAACAACGGCCAACCCTTCTTCTTTGGCCCGCAGGATTCAAAAATCACCATTTCAATGGACGGTACGGTTTCGACTAACAACGGCACGGTCGGCAAATTACGCCTGGTGAATGTCGAAAATGAACAAACCATGCGCCAGGTCGGCAGCAGCCTATTCGCCGCCGATACTGAAGTGAAAGATGTTGAGAACCCGACGATCGTTCAAAACGCTCTCGAGAGCTCGAATGTTCAACCCATTTTAGAAATGAGCAAACTGATCGATACACAGCGTGCTTACGATTCCGTGCGCCGCTTTATCGACCGAGAAGATGAACGCATGCGCAACATGGTCAGAGACCTCATGCGTCCTGCGTAGTGAAAAAAATAAAAACGACAAATGAAACGGATATGTCTTTGAATAAAGGACGGGAAAATGAAAGCACTTGAAATTGCCTCGTTAGGCATGCTGGCTCAGCAGCAAAATGTTGATGTTCTAGCCAACAACCTTGCCAACATGAACACCACCGCCTTTCGACGGTCGCAGGCGGCATTTCAAGATTTGATTTACACCAATATGGCGCGGCCCGGTTCGTCGAAATCGAGAGCAGGCCCCTTGGTACCGGCAGGCATTCAATCCGGCCATGGTGTTCAACTGTCGTCCACCTTCAGGGTTAATGAACAAGGTAGCTTGCGGGCTACAAACAACACGCTCGACATGGCCATCAAGGGCAACGGTTACTTTCAAATTCAATTGCCAAACGGGCAAACCGCTTTTTCACGCATCGGCACGTTTCAATTGAATAACGAAGGCCAGATTGTCACCCATGACGGCAACCCCTTAGCCGGCGGCATTACCATTCCGCCCAATGCCATCGACGTCACCATCAATGCGAGTGGCGGTGTGCAAGTCAAACTGCAAGGCAACTCGACGTTTCAAACGGTTGGACAAATTGAATTGGCAACATTCCAAAATCAGGGCGGCCTTGATGCCCGTGGCGATGGTTTGTTTTTAGCAACAACCAGTTCGGGTCCGCCGACTCCGGGCATTCCGGGCTTAGAAGGCCGCGGTACGATTTTGCAGGGGTTCCTTGAAACCTCAAACGTTAATCCGATCCATGAGATTTCAAAATTAATCGCGGCACAACGCGCCTATGAAATGAATTCGCGTGTCGTGAAGGCGGCCGACGATGCGATGGGATCGCCTCAATAACAGGTAACAAAACAACAAGGTTATGAACAATAACGCGAAAAGCACATTGAAAGGACGGGTACGATGAGATCTTTAGATATAGCTGCAACGGGCATGTTGGCCCAACAGCGTAATGTCGAGGTGGTGGCCAACAACTTGGCCAACATGAACACGACAGCGTTTTTACGTCGCCGGCCTGAGTTCCACGACTTGCTTTATCAAAACATCCGCCGGGTTGGTTCAACATCGTCGGATAACGGCAATGAAGTTCCTACCGGCGCTCAATTAGGCCTCGGTGTGAAGCTTGCTGCGGTTTACCGAATTCACGAACAAGGCAACTTAACCGCGACCGACAATACACTTGATATGGCTATTCAAGGCCGCGGCTTCTTCCAAATCACATTGCCGACTGGTGAAACGGCCTACACGCGCGATGGCACCTTCCAACTAAACTCGCAAGGGCAAATCGTGACCCATGACGGTTACTTGCTGAACCCGAATATTACGGTTCCGAATAACGCTATTGACGTCACAATCAATGCAAGCGGGGAAGTTTTGGTCAAATTGGAAAACCAGGTGAATCTTAGCAACGTCGGGCAAATTCAAGTTGCGATTTTCCAAAACGAACCCGGCCTGGAAGCAATCGGTGACAACTTATTCATCGAAACAGAAGCTTCCGGCAACCCGCAAACCGGGAGTCCCGGCGATGAAGGGTACGGCTCGATCCTGCAAGGGTTCCTGGAAACATCAAACGTCAACGCCGTTGAGGAAATTTCAAATTTGATTTCCGCACAGCGTGCATACGAAATGAACTCGAAAGTCATCCAAGCCTCGGACGAAATGCTCGGAACACTTTCGAACCTTCGATAATGGAGTAAGGCCATGATCGGCGCCATAACACGATTAAAATTTAGCATCACAGCCGTCACAATTGCTGTTCTCATGTTGCCGACGGACGCTTTTGCCGAACGCAGTAAAAAGCCTGAAAAGCTGCAAGAGACCGTTGTCTTGAAAGAGCATGTCGTCATTAAAGCGAATGTTATCCGCATTGGTGACTTATTTTCGAATGCCGGAGAGAAAGCAACGGTACCGATCGCGTACGCGCCGGCGCCAGGGCAACGTCTTGTGCTCGATGTAAATTGGCTTTATCGCGCGGCCTCAGCCTACAAACTAAACTGGAAACCCTTCACGCATAATCAGCATGCCGTGGTTGTTCGCGATAGCATCACGTTTAAACAAGATGCGATCAAAGCCCGTATTCGCGAAGCTTTGATGAATCAAGGCATCAATAAAGCCGACGAAATCGAGCTTGGCGACCGGCTGTACAACATTCATGCACCAAACGAGTTCGGCACGAAACTCGATGTCGAAGAAATCGCTTTCGATAAGAAATCGGGCCGCTTTACGGCAACATTATCCATAACATCCAGTAAGCCCGGCACCATCCGCCGGGTCCTCGGTGGCTGGGTTAGGAAAATGACCTCCGTCCCGGTCCTTGCACGCCGGATCAGTACGCATGACGTCATCAAACAACACGACATCAAGATGGTTCCTGTTCGTTCGAACCGTGTGCAGGAAGAAACTATCGTTAATGCAAAATATTTGATCGGCAAATCACCAAGCCGGACATTAACGCCGGGAGCACCGCTCCGCCGCAAAGATGTTCGCCCGCCCCTTTTGGTGACGAAAGGCAGTCTTGTCACCATGATTTTACAAGGAAAGTTCATGCGCTTAACGGCGCGCGGCCGGGCCCTCGAAAGCGGCAGTAAAGACGATGTTATTCGAATTCGCAATTCTAAGAGCAATAAAAAGATTGAAGCCGTTGTCATCGGCCCGGGCAAGGTCTCCATCGATCCGCTCGGCCATATGGCGATGAATTAATCAGGGGCAAGAAAGTAATGATGAGGAGAATTAAAATGAGAAACACAAGCATTCAAAGTTTGTGCCGGCATCTCATCATTGGCGGCATGCTGGTCAGCGTCGCCGGATGCAATGTTTTCAGCAAACTTTCCGAGGTTGGAGAAGACCCTAAACTGTCGGACGTTATCAACCCAGTCGCACGCCGCGATTATAAACCCGTCACAATGCCGATGCCGGCACCGCAGCGGGCAGACGAAAACCCAAACTCATTGTGGCGTACCGGCGCGAAGGCTTTCTTTAAAGACATCCGGGCAAAAACTATTGGCGATATCATTACGGTCAAGCTTGACCTTTCCGATAGCGCCGCGATGGACAATAAAACCGAACGGGATCGTGCCGACAGCGAAGACACCAACGTAACGACGATCCTTGGTTTTGAAACGAACTTCAACAAAGTCTTTCCTGATGCCGTGAACCCGGC
>CALINB010000144.1 GCA_938045325.1 uncultured Rhodospirillales bacterium
TGATCTCATTGCCGTACCACCGCTTACCTGGCATCAACTGCGCGCCGGCTCGGAAGAACCGCTCGGTTTTCTCTGCATGGTCGACGCCGCGCGTGACAAGCCGCAACTGCCGGATGAGCAGGATCTCAAAGCACTCAATGCTGATCCGCTCGTCGCGGCATTTTTAAAAGAGTGATGTGAACCATGCGTGCCGGTGAAATGCATTGGATCAGTGAATTTCTAACCATGGGCGGCTTTGTCCTTCTGACCGTGACATTCTTTGTGTCGTTGGCGTTGGTCGTTTTGCTTGAAGAGGATGAATACAAGCACAAATGGGCGCCGCAATTCGTTTACACCTATTATTTCGAATTGCTGAAAAACCCCGGGGAGTACCTGACGGAACAGGGAATCAAATTATTCCGGCTGCAAAGACGATTTTTAGTTTGGGGCGCGGCGGGAACCGTGATTTTGTTCGTGCTGGGTTCAGTCGAAACCATTTATGCCGGTCTTCAATCCTAACCCACGCAATTCACGCAGCAGGCCACGGCCGGGTCGATTTCAAGACGCTTGAGGGGGATCGCCTCGCCGCACTCCAGGCACTCGCCGTATTCGCCGTCCTCGATGCGTTTCAGCGCCGCCTCAATTTGCTTGAGGCGTTCTTCCCGCCGCACACCGACGGCTTGGGCCATGGCCTGAACTTGCATCGCATCCATGCGTGACAGGCGGCCGACGCTTTGCTGGTCGAGCTCGACCGGTGCGCGGTCTTCGGCCGCGGCTTCATCGGCGCTCATCAGGGTTTCCCGTTCCGCTTCGAGGCGTTTTTTGAAGGCTTCGGTATCGAGGGTCATTGCAATCAAGACATCTTGCCAAGGGGTGATTTGCATGATGATATGCGCCGCAGCCACAGATTGAAATCGGGTTTCACACTATGCCGGTCCGGCTCCCGAAAAAACTGCCTAAAATCGACAAATTCGACCTGCAACCGGGCCGGAAAATCGGCGGTATTTATGTTGTCGAGGAGAAACTCGGCGGCGGCTATGAAGGCGAGGTGTACCGGGTCACCGAGGAACGCACCGGCATCACGCGCACGGCGAAAATATTTTTCCCCCATCGTAACGTCAAAGACGTCGAAGCGCGCAAGTTCGCGCAAAAACTGGAAAAGCTGCGCGATTGTTCCATCGTCATCCAGTATCACCATGCCGAGACCCTGAACTTCCGGCGCCACAAGGCCACCTGCCTGATCAGTGAATATGTGGAAGGGCTGCAGCTCTCGAATTATATCCAAAGCCATCCCGGCAAACGCATGCCGCCGTTCAAGGCGCTGCATATGTTTTATGCGCTGGTGTCAGGCTTGGATGAAATTCACTGGAAGAACGAATATCACGGCGATCTTCATTCTGATAATATTCTGATTAAGCCGAAGGGTGTGTTCTTCGATCTCAAACTCGTCGACTTCTTCCACCGCGGCCGCTCGAATAAGGATCAGCGCCGCGAGGATATCGTCGAGGCGATCGGCATTCTTCATGAAGCGGTCGGCGGGCGGAAGCATTACGCGAAAATGCCCCCGGAGATTAAGTCGATCTGCCTTGGCCAGCGCCGCGATCTGATCCTCAAAACCTTTCCCACCGCGCGCCACGTGCTCGAACATCTCGAAAACTTCGAGTGGGCATAGCGCTTTCTTTGTTGTATTCATAAGCTCAGGAATAAAAATGAACGATTTACCGACATACGCAGAAGACATGCCCTTGGCGGGCGAAGGCGCCGAAGACTGCATCGAGCGCATCCTGGCGACGGGATCGCGCAAAACCACGCCGTGCGGCGAGGGCGAGATGGTCTGGCATGTCTGGGGGGAGGGCAATGCCGTCCCGGTGATTTTATTTCACGGCAACTTCGGGTCCTGGCCGCACTGGATTCGAAATATTCCAATCTTGTCGCAGAGGTATGCGCTGTATGTGCCGGACGTACCCGGCTTCGGCGATTCTGATTTGCCGCCCGAGCCGTATTGCATCGAAGGGTTGGTCGAGATCACGCTTGAAGGTTTCGATGCGCTGACCTCGCCCGATACGCGCTTTCACGTGACCGGCTTTTCCTTCGGCAGCACCATGACCGGCTTCACCGCCAAGGCCGCCGGCGATCGTGTTTTATCCGTCTCGCTCTGCGGCGGCTCGCGTCTTGTCGGCATGTCGGACCTGCAGCGGCCGTTTATTAACTGGCGTAAAGCGAAAACCGACGACGAACGCATGGCGGCGCACCGTAACAACCTCGGCGTGGCCATGCTGCACGGCATTGAGGCGGTCGACGATCTCGCCGTTGCTATTCAGGACCGAATCGCGACCCGGTGCCGGATCAAGCCGCGCGAGTTTCTCGACCCGGCCGCGTTGCTGCCCGCGTTAACGCACGTGAAAGTGCCGATGCTCACCCTTTGGGGCGTGCACGATCCGTATTATCCGTTCATGAACGAAAAATGGGACGAGACGATCGGCGCGAACAATATTCCCTTGAAACGGATCGACATCGAAGACGCCAGCCACTGGACGATTTACGAACGCCCGGACGTCATGAACCGGCACCTGCTGGACTGGTACGCCGAAAACGATCCGGCTTAAATTCCGATGTTCGAACTGCACCAAACGCTCGCCAAGGATACGGTGACGGTTGCGTCACTGCCGCTCAGTCAAGTTCTGCTGATGAACGATGTGCGGTATCCGTGGCTTATTCTCGTGCCGCAAAGAGAAGATATTAGAGAGATTCATCATCTTGCGAAGGATGATCAAGGCACGTTGTTTAAGGAAATCATGCTGGCGTCGAACATCGTCGAAACTATTTTTTCGCCCGAAAAAATCAACATCGGTGCGCTCGGCAATCTGGTGCCGCAGCTTCATATTCACGTTATTGCGCGTTATAAAGACGATGCCGCTTGGCCGGGCCCCGTGTGGGGGCACGGCGAAGCGGTGCCTTATACGCCCGAACCGCTGGAGGCTTTAAAAAATCAACTCGAGGAAGCGTTAACGGCATGAGTGAATATTTAGCGGCCCAATTATCGGGCGGGATTCCACGCCCCGGCGAAGAGCCGGAAGACTGTTACTTGCGTGTGAAGAACGCGGCGAAACGGTTGACCACGCCCTGTGGCGACGGTGACCTGGTTTGGCATGTGTGGGGAGAAGGGCCCCCGGTCATTTGTACCCACGGCAATCACGGTTCCTGGTCCCATTGGATCCGCATCATCCCGGAACTCTCGAAAAAATATGCCGTCTACGCGGTCGATGTGCCGGGCTTCGGCGAGTCCGACATGCCGCCGGACGGCTCGGACTTGGACGACCTAACGCAGATCATGAAAACCGGTTTCGACCAACTCACATCGCCCGAAACCAAATGTCACACGATGGGATTTTCCCTCGGCTCCACGTTCGCCGGTACGTTGGCGCAGGCCTTCGGTGATCGAACGCTTTCGGTTTTGTTGTGCGCCGGCGCGCGCCTGTCGGGCGAGTGGAATATCCCGCGCGATTACCGGGGCTGGCGCAAGCTTGAAGCCGAAGACGATATCATCGCCGCACACCGTCATAACATCGGTGTCGGCTTGTTTTCGGACCACGATGCGGTCGACGACTTGGCCGTCTATCTGCAATACGTCAACGCGCCGATGAGCCGCATTAAAATGCGTACGTTTGCGAACGATCCGGATGAATTGTTGGACGCTCTGAAGAAAGTCGATGCGCCGCTTTATACGATCTGGGGCACGGAGGACACATATTACCCCGCCATGATGAAGAATTGGGATGAGCTGATCATCGGCAACGGGATCGAGTTGAAGCGCGATATTCTCGAGGGTATCGGCCATTGGGCGATTTACGAAAAGGCGGACGAAATGAACCAACTCATCATTGCCTGGTTCGACAGTCACTCATAAAATAATTCGCTCTATTCTTTATCCTGAGGAGCACAAATAGCTCTCCTTCGACTTCGCTCAGGATAAGGTATTTGTGCGTCTCGAAGGATGACGTTGAATTCAGCTGATGTTAGGCGGGCAGGGGCCCCACGTTTGCGGCTTGGCGGCCTCGGCGTCTTTTCTTGTTTTGCCCGTGCGCAGGTGCATCACATCATCGCTCAATTGTTCCATGATGACGAACGATCCCGCGCCGGGTTCGTTCTTCGGAATTTGATAAATAAATCCGTGGCGGTCGTACGTGCCCGTCATGCGTGTTCCGTGCGGCGTGACGATATTCGGCCCGTCGATG
>CALINB010000145.1 GCA_938045325.1 uncultured Rhodospirillales bacterium
GTAATTTCGATGTACGAAAATACCCATTGTCGAATTTTCAAATAGGGTCCGGAAGCGTTCTTCGCTTTCCTTCAAGGCATTTTCAGCTTCTTTTGCTTGGGTAATATCTTCCCGAATTGTGCAGGTCGCCGGTTCGCCGTCCCAATCGATTAAAAACGTCCGTTTGCGGACCCAAATATTGCTGCCGTCTTTTTAATGCCGATATTCTCGGCTTCGGTGATAACTTGCTCCCCTTTCATGCGTTTTTTGTTTTCATGAGTATGGTATTCAGGGCGCGTCAATTGCCGCGACGACGAAATATTTACAAATTCTTCAACAGAATCGTAACCATACATATCGGCAGCGGCTGGGTTTGCCATCAATATTTTGTGATTTTGGTGAACGAATATCCCCAGGTGGGATTGTTCGAACAAAGCCCGAAACCGGTTGTTGGCTTGCTGAATTTTTGTAATATCGGAAAACGTGACGAAGACACCACCATCGTCCATGTAGTTTTCCCGGATAATGTAGCTTTTTCCGTTTGCCAAATTCCGGATGGCCGAATCAAATTTTTTCTGTTTCCGCAATTCAAGCCGCATGCGGATGAATTCTTCCTCCAATCCCTTGGCTTCGGGAAAAACGCCGCGCGATACGAAGGCCCTCAGGATCTCGCTGTGGGTCACCCCGGGAGCAATGATGTCCTTTATTTCATCGTGCAGCTCGACAAATTTGTCATTGTAAACGTCTAAGTGTTCAGTGGCATCGAATAGGGCAAATACCTCGTCCATGCTTTCTATGGCGCCACGGAACCGCTCTTCGCTCAATTGAAGGGCCTGTTGCGATTAAAGGCGCTCGGAGATATCCGTGATATTCATTAAGATCATGGGCCGGTGGTCGAGTTCGATCATACTGGCCGATAATTCTACCGGCAGCAGCACACCGGACTTCGTTGAACAATGAAGCTTGTCGGTTTGGGCGGAGCCTTCGGATTGAGCCGTTGCCAAAAATTGTTTGACCTGCTTGATGTCATTTGGGTGAATGTCGGCAATGGTCAGCGTTTTAAAATCCGAGCTGTCATAGCCTAATAAATTGACGGCTTGATTGTTGAACTGGATGATTTTGTTTTTCTTGGGATCGATCACGAGAATTACGTTGTTTGAATCGTCAAACAACGTTCTAAAACGGTTTTCACTGTCCATAAGGGCTTGTTCGGCGATTTCGCGTTCTAAAACCTCTCGTTCGAGGAGCGTACTTTTGAGGCGATTGACTTTTCCTCTACGATCCAAGGTTGTGAATTGGTCCTCCATGATGTGATCGGCGCGGCGAACGATGATCATGAGAATGCCGTAGAGTGAGCCGAATGTCATTAACAGCCCGAGTATTGCCAGGAACGTTTTCTTCCAGATTAATGCAACAAGATGTGAACCGTCCGTGACGATTTCGATAATGGCCTCAACCTTACCGGGCGTTCTGCTGATAGGGATAAGGCTTTTGATTAAGCACTCTTGATCTGTCTTCTTAAAAAAGGATTTCTTCATATGCCGGTGAACAAATTTCGTCGTTGCTTTGCCGGCGCGGGCGTCTTTAAAGGACGAATCGTCTTTATTGCTGAAATTGCCGATATTCTTGATGTTATCGGCGTAAACAATCAGGCCGTTTAAATTATAAATTTTAAATTGAGCGGCCGGCAGGTCGACGGTTGCCATTTTGAGCAATTCACGGACCTCTGCCGTTATGTAACTTTCTTTGAGATATGACGCGTCTTGTTTCGATGCGCTTAGGAGATTATCGGCAAAGTGAGGCCAAATCGAATTGGCAATGCTTCTTGAAAGAAACCTATCTTCTTGATTTTTGTGCTCTATCACCTCGTGTTCGGCATTAAGGTGGAATACAACGGATAAGATTATCGTAACGACCGTAATCGCTGCGGCACTCGCTATGGAAAAATAGCGTGTGATGTAAAAAAGCTTTTTTGGCTTTTTTTTGAGAAGCCCCGTCATCGTTGTATCCGGTCTGATGGCCCTGTTTATGCCTGTTCACGACACCGTGAAGAATAGGCCGGGATAATGATTTCGGATACTTGTGGTTAACCGAAGGGATATTGTGGTTTTCCCTTAGAAGCGCCTGAGAAACCTGACGTGATTTGTTGTAGGGGCTTATAAGCGGGGGTCGGACTTGATTTGTTCATCAAAATCCGGAATTCGAGCGCGTAGCCCGGCAAAGTATTCTTCCCGGGTAAAGGCATGGTTGCAGACCATGCATTCCATCGGCCCGAAGGGCTCCTGGAACGGGTCAAATTGGCCGGTCGACTTATTTTGCGCTTCGCCGCAGTCGGGGCAGGGGATGGGGACGAGTCGGATCGGCATGGCTGTTTTCTCCTGATGCCGTAACCTTAGGCCATTGATAAACGGCTGTCACGCTGCGGTTTGCGCAACCTTACCCAAGCCTTTATATTGGCGGCGCAATCAATTTCCCTATTGGTTCGCGTATCTCGTCAGTTTTCTACTGCCGATTTTACGGAAATTCGGAGGAGTGCCCATGTCAGACGAAGACTTGGAAGGCGAATTCGTTCTCGGCTGGCCGCAGAAAAAGCGCCTCAAGCACATCAAAGCACCGATGCCGACGGACCCTTGAAGACGGGCACTCATATGATCCGTGGGCTTGCCTGGTCGGGAGAAGGGGCCATCACCCGGACCGAGATCAGCCTTGATGGCGATCAAAGCTGGCAGGACGCGCATTTGGAATATTCGCCGGACCGTTGGCTGTGGAAACGGTGGTCTTATCGTCGGGATGCTGAGCCCGGCAAATACGCGATCATGGTACGCGCCCATGACGAAGCGGGCCGCGTTCAACCCGCGGTTGACTGGAATTATCAACTCAAGCATTTTAACGGTATTATTCCGACCGATATTGAAGTCACCGATTAAACCCAACCCGAAACCAAAGAAGAAGATTTCACCGTGCATATACTCGCCTGTATTAAGCAAATCCTCGATCCCGAAATCGCCACGACGGTGTTCCGGGTGAGCGAGGAAAAGAAACAAGTCGTCGAAATCCCCGGCATGTCACCGGTTATCAGTCCTTTCGATGCGCAAGCTGTCGAAGCGGGCATGCGCTTGAAGGAGGCTGACCCGGAAAACATTAAACTTACCGTGGTGACCATGGGCGGCGAGGGCGCGCGGGCGATCCTTAAGCAAGGTCTCGCCATGGGGGCCGATGAAGCGGTGTTGCTCGCCGATCCGGTTTTCGAAGGGGCCGATGCGGTTGCGACCGCGCGCACGCTGGCGGAAGCCGCGAAAAAACTCGGCGCCGAGGGAGATGATGTTGATCTCATTATTACCGGCCGGCAGGCCGCCGATGGTGATGTCGGTGTGGTCGGTTTGGGGATCGCTGAGTTGTTGAATATGCCCGCCGTGACGTTCGTGCGCGATCTCAAGCTTGATGGCGGGAAGCTTGTTGTCGAGCGGATGCTCGAAGATGGCTATGAAACCATCGAAACGCCGCTACCCGCTGTCATCACCATTGCCCACGAACTCGGCAAGCCGCGCTATACCTCTTTGCGCGAAACCATGAAGGCGGCACGCAAGCCGACGCAGGCCTGGAAGGCCGGTGATTTGGACATCGATGAAGGGCAAATCGGCGCCAACGGCGCGCACCGGGTGCTCGAGCGCCTGTTCGTGCCGGTCACGGATATCGAATGCGAATTCATCGAAGCGGAATCGGCCCAGGCGGTCGCGGCTCAGCTTGCGCAGAAACTCAAAGACGCGGAGTTGATCTAATGGCAAAAAATATTCTGGTCATTGCCGAAATCGAAAACGGCGCACCTTCGGCGCTCACGCTCGAGATGCTGGGTCTTGCAAACGAACTTAACGACGGTGCCGCCGTGCATGCCGTCGTTCTCGGCCATGGTATCGACGGAATCGGCGAAACCCTAGTTTACCATGGTGCGGATCATGTGCATGCCGGCGACCATGAGAACTTCGCGCCGTATATGGCGGATGCCTGGCTGCCGGATGTGGTGAAACTTGCGCAAGATACCGATCCGGATGTGATCTTGTGTGCCCATTCCAACATCGGCTGGGACTTGGCACCGCGTCTAGCGTTTCGTCTGAATACCAGTGTCGCGACCGGTTGCGAAGCCGTCGAGCGAGAAGGCGATAAAGTCCTCATGACCCGGGCCTGCTACGGCGGCAAGGCGCGCGAACAGGTTTCGTTTACATCATCGCCTGCCATCGCCACGGTGAAGTCCAAAACCCAGGAAGCGCTGAAGGAAGATTCTTCGCGTTCGGGCGAGGTCGCGGCGATTTCTTCGGTTCTGGAGGATAGCGATATTCGCGCGCGGGTTGTCGCGCAGCATCGCGAGCAAGAAGAGGGCGT
>CALINB010000146.1 GCA_938045325.1 uncultured Rhodospirillales bacterium
AAACAAGGTCAACCCATCCGGCTTTGCGTTTCGTTGAAACCAATTCGCACCTTTGATGCCCGAGCCGCCAGGTTTGTTGACGACGAGGATGGTGGGATTGCCGGGTAAATATTTTTCAAAATAGGGTTGGATTAACCGGGCATAGCGGTTGGTGCCGCTACCCTCTTTGAATGGAACGATGATTTGGATTTTTTTATCGGAAAAATCGACAGCCAAAGCAGGGGACGAAAAATTTGCAGTTGCAGTGAGCGCAAGAATACCGGCCCCGATAATGCTGCCGCGATATAAACTTTTCATTTTTAACCTCCCAAATGATTTGAAATTTATAGTTTCGTTTATTGGTTATTATTGAGCAATGCGCCTTGATGACAAGTCATCTGTGCTAAAAGACTAAGCATATGCCACGTTACCTTTCCATTCTCTACTATAGCAATTTTTGAAATGGACTGCGACTGATTCGCAGTGTTTAATGGGATCTCCAAGAGCCGCCGAAGCCTTTCATAACATTGAATAAAAGCTGAATTTGCCGATAACGGCGGCAGCAGAGGAGGAGTTTCGCAATCATGGTTGATTTGCATTTATCGCCCGAGCAAATCGAATTTCGTGAAATGGTGAGGAATTTCGCCGCCAATGAAATTCGTCCTATTGCATTGAAGCCCGAGCGGCTTGAAGCCTTTGCGAAGCCGTTTTTGGAGGATCTTTTAAGCGAAGCTTCCGCGTTGGGATTGCGGACCTTAATGCTCTCGGAAGATGCCGGCGGTGTCGGCGGTGATATGTTATCCGCCTGTATTGTCCTTGAGGAGCTCGCAACCGGTGATGTCGATATTTCGGTGGCAATGGGCCGGACCATGTTATTGGCCCATGAGCTATTCGATGTTGTGCAGATGTCGGACGGTCAACGCAAAAAATTTCTCGATGCGTTTCATAATGATCAAACGTTTCACCTCGCTTATACGGGCGGTGATCCCAACGCCGCATTAGGATGGCACTATCACGATGGTGCGGTTTCAGACGACGCTGTGCTGCCCAGTGCCAATGCCGACGGCGATGATTATGTCATCGACGGTACAATCGAGCATGTTGCGAACGCACCCATCGCCAAATTGTTCGCCGTTGAAGTCAACACGGGATCGGGGGCGAGTGTTCTCTTGGTGCCACGTGATACGGATGGTCTTAGCGTTTCAGAGCCATCCGATGTGGTAAGGGGCGAGTTCGTCCGCTGGCATCACGGAACGGCGGCAAAAGTTGAATTCAAATCTTGTCGGGTGCCGAAAGAAAATTTACTCGGAGTCGATGGGAAAAATTCCGTTCATTCATCCGATTATTTTGTGCGGGATAGGCTGCAACGGGCTGCCATTAATCTCGGTCTTGGTCAGGTCGCGTTCGAAACAACGGTTGATTATGCGCATATTCGCCACCAAGGAGCGAAGAATATTGTCGAACACGAAAACATCGGCGCGAAAATTGCTGATATGGCGAGTAAGTTAGAGCTCGCCCGCACTATGATTTGGAAAGCCGCATGGGCAATCGAAAACCCTGACGCTGTGGGGCAGGGAAGTTTATCGAATTTGCCACTGGATATCGTTGCCTCGACCTACACGGCGCAATCAGTGCTCGAGATATCAGAGATTGCAACAGAGTGCTTCGGGGCTATGGGTGTGATGCGGGACATGCCCTTGCATCAGTTCGTTCATGACAGTTTGGTTTTTGCCCATGGTGACGGGCATGATATTGCAACGGTATTGCGGATAGCCGAATCAGCAGTCGGTTACTCGCGTGCCTTTGCTGCATAAGAGATTGCCGATGGATTTTTCATTATCAGACGAGCAAAAGGCGTGGCAACGAAAGGCGCGCGAGTTTTCTGAAAATGAAATTCGTCCTTTATCTGTTGCGCGGGATCAAATCGAAGGGCCGTTCGATCCTTGGCATTGGGACCTTATCGAAAAGGGCTCCAAGCTCGGCCTGCGGACCATGGCTGTACCGAAGGCATACGGCGGTCCGGAAACGGATTTCGTTACACAATCCTTGGTCATGATGGAGTTGGCTAAGGGTGATAGCGCGATGAGCAAAGCGTTCAGCCAAAACTGGAAATGGAGTCATTTAATTGCTCATGCTTGTACCGAGGATCAAAAAGAGCGGTTCTTGAAGCCTTTCCTCGCCGATCACCGTTACCTAATGGGCCGCGGTATTACGGAACCGAATGCGGGCTCGGACAACCGGCTGCCGCCGAAAGAGGACCCGAAAGCGGGTTTTAAATTACGTGCCGAACGGGATGGCGATGATTGGATTTTGAATGGCGAGAAATGTTTCATCGCCAACGGTAGCGTTGGGTCGCTTTTTTTTGTTGATGCCCGAACCGACCCGAGTGTCAATATTTCACAAGGAGGTACTTTATTTTTGGTGCCGAAGGAGACCCCCGGTTTTCGTGTCGGCAAGCTGTTTAACAAAAGTGGTTGGCGATTTTATCAGAATGCCGAGTTGTTTTTCGAAAATGCGCGTGTTCCGCATGCGAACGTCGTCGGTGAAGTTGCCGGCGGCTCGACGAAAACAGGAGATGGGGATGTCACGGGCGGTGATTTATTCGGCGATTTAGAGTTGGCATCGAATGCCGTTGGGGTCTGTGATGATGCTTGCGGGTTGGCAATGAGTTATGCCTGTTCGCAAAACAAAGCGGGAAAACCGTTAATTGATCATCAAATTGTTCAAGTGCGTCTTGGGGAAATGCATATGTTGACCGAAGCCTTGCGCTCTTTCACATTGCGGGTTGCTTGGGAGCATGACCAGGGGCATCGATCGGCCAGTGGTGTGCTGATGGTTAATTTTTCAAGTGATGTGATACTGCGCGTAACCAAGTTGAACATGGAGATTCACGGCGCCGAAGGTTGTTTTATGAATGCCCGTGTCGAAAAGTTAGTGCGTGATGCGGAAATTTGGCCGCACTTGGCGGCCGATACGGTTCTTCGCATGAAAGCCGTTTCAAAATTGAAGCGCCCGGACACCTCGAATGCTTAATTTGTTTAGCAAAGAGTATAGATTGAGATTGAGCGAGCAGGCCGTCTCATTGATTTAGGTCAATGTCCCCCGGTTGTTGTTCAGATACGTTTTCTAAGCATTTTGATCGAACCGGGAATAAAGGCGAATGATCTCTGCGATATATAAAAGATACCGTCATGGTGCGGCTATGTGCCGGACATTTTTGCTGGCGGTTCCGTTGTTATTTTCCATTGCCGGGCCTGTATTCGCGGGCGATGTCGGGGTGGGTCAGGTGATTGCTCGGAAATGGTGTGCCAGTTGTCATTTAGCCGGGCCAGGTCAAAAGGCAACAGATAGCGCCCCGTCGTTTTATATGATGGCGGATCGATCCGCCTATTCGGATGCCCGCCTTCGGCGCTGGCTCTTTAGTCCCCACCCGCCGATGCCGGATATCAAGCTGACGAAAACGCAAACTGAGGACGTAATCGCATATATCCGTTCGCTGAAATGAGTTTTCTGAAGTTAAA
>CALINB010000147.1 GCA_938045325.1 uncultured Rhodospirillales bacterium
GCTTTGAGTTCAACACGAATAGGCAGGCGCCCCTGCAATTCGGGCAGCATGTCGGAGGGCTTCGATAAGTGAAACGCGCCGGATGCGATAAATAAAATATGATCTGTTTTTACCGGCCCCCGTTTAGTGACGACCGTGGTGCCTTCGATCAGCGGTAAAAGGTCGCGCTGAACGCCTTCGCGGCTGATGTCGCCACCCGCCCGTTCCGAGCGCGCGGTGATTTTATCGACCTCATCGAGGAACACGATGCCGTTGTTTTCGACGGAATCAATCGCCTCGGCGACAATTTTGTCTTCATCGAGCAGCTTGTCGCTCTCCTCGGCAATGAGGATGTCGTAGGACTCCTCGACCGTCATGCGCTTGGGCTTGGTTTGCCCGCCAAAAGCCTTGCCTAGCATGTCGTTGATGTTGATCATGCTCATTTGCGCGCCGGGCATGCCGGGGATGTCGAACGACGGCATACCGCTACCGGTCTCGCTGATCTCGATTTCGATTTCCTTGTCGCTGAGCTTGCCCTCGCGCAGCATTTTGCGGAACTTGTCGCGCGTGTCTTTGCTTGCGTTCTCGCCGACAAGCGCATTGAGCACACGGTCCTCGGCATGGAGTTCGGCCTTGGCAATAACCTGCTTGCGTTGGCGTTCTTGAATCATAATGATTGCGGATTCGAGAAGATCGCGAATAATCGATTCGACATCGCGCCCGACATAACCGACTTCGGTAAACTTCGTCGCCTCGACTTTGATGAACGGCGCCTGTGCAAGCTTGGCCAAGCGGCGGGAAATTTCCGTTTTGCCGACACCGGTCGGCCCGATCATCAAAATGTTTTTCGGCAGGACTTCTTCGCGCAGACTGTCATCGAGTTGCTGACGCCGCCAGCGGTTACGCAGCGCGATGGCGACGGCGCGCTTGGCGTCGTTCTGGCCGATAATGTGACGATCGAGTTCGGAAACGATTTCGCGTGGGGTGAAGCTGCTCATGAAGATAATTTTTCGATGATGATATTTTGATTGGTGTAAACGCAGATGTCGGAGGCGACATCCATGGCGCGCTTGGCAATTTGTTCGGCGTCGAGATCGTCGCGGTCGATCAGGGCGCGTGCCGCCGAGAGCGCATAATTGCCGCCTGAACCGATGCCGATCAGCCCGTCTTCCGGCTCCAGGACATCGCCGTTACCGGTGAGCACCAAGGACGTGTCTTTATCGGCAACCGCCATCATCGCTTCGAGGCGGCGCAAATACCGGTCGGTGCGCCAATCCTTGGCGAGCTCGACACAGGCGCGCATCAGCTGGCCCGGGTGCTGTTCGAGTTTACCTTCGAGGCGCTCGAGCAAGGTGAACGCATCGGCGGTCGCGCCGGCAAATCCGGCGATCACGGAGCCGTCGGTCAGCGTGCGGACCTTGCGTGCGTTGGCCTTGATGACCGTATCGCCGAGGCTGACCTGACCGTCCCCGGCGATGACCACGTCGCTGCCTTTGCGCACGGACAAAATGGTCGTGCCGTGCCAGGAGGGAATTTCGTTCGTTGCCATGCGTATCTTTCCTGATCGGGCCTCTGAAAACCGAGGCGGGGCGGGACTATAGCGTTGATGTAGGCTTGTGAACAGGCGAGATCAAGACCCTGAAAAAACAAGGAAAAATTCACATTTTATGCGTATGACTAATGCGGCGCGCCGGCGATGAAGCCTGTTATGAAGCTGGCGATAGCGGAGGCTTCCTGTTAAAAGGCCCCGAATTGAAAGGGATCATTCCATGCGGACCGCAACCATTGAACGAAAAACGAAAGAGACGGAGATTTCCGCGACCGTCAATCTCGACGGCACCGGCGTTTCCGATATCTCGACCGGCATCGGTTTTCTCGATCATATGCTTGAGCAAATCGCCCGCCACGCTTTGATCGATCTCACGGTGAAGGCGAAAGGCGATCTGCACATCGATTTTCATCACACCACAGAGGATACCGGTATCGTGATCGGCGAGGCCGTGCACAAAGCACTTGGTGACCGCGCCGGGATCACGCGTTTCGGTGAAGCCTGCGTGCCGCTCGACGAATCATTAACACGCGTGGTGCTGGATTTTTCCGGGCGCCCCTATCTCGTGTGGAAGGTGAACTTCACCCGCCAGAAACTCGGCGAGATGGATACCGAATTATTCAAAGAATGGTTTCAGGCGTTTTCACAATCCGCCGAAATGGCCCTGCACGTCGAAAACTTTTACGGCGAGAACAGCCACCATATTGTCGAAACATGTTTTAAGGCTTTGGCGCAGGCTTTGAAAAAAGCGGTGACGATTGACCCGCGCAAAGCGGGCGCGGTGCCGTCGACCAAAGGCGTTTTGGGCGGCTCTCTTTAAGACACCGTCAGGAAGCCTTATACTGAAGACACTTATTTTTTGCGGTCTTATTTATACGCCATGCGAATTTATACAGTTCACATCAAACGGGCGGGCGCGGGCGAGCTGAAGGATCCCGATCGCGGCCTAATCTTGATTAAAGAAGGCTTTAGCTGGCCGGCATTTTTGTTGACCGGCCTGTGGGCCCTATGGCACCGGATGTGGCTTTGGGCGGTCGTGATCATCGCCGCTAATGCCACGCTCAGCTTGACAGTGCGGGCCCTGACCAGCGACACGCTCATTCAGGGCGCGATCTCGGTCGGGTTCGCACTCATCATCGGCTTCATCGGTAATGATCTTCATCGCCGGTCGCTGGCTTATAAAAATTATCGAGAGTTCGGCGTTGTAGCAGCCGACAATGTATCCGCCGCCGAGGGGCGTTTCTTCGATAACAATCCCCATTGGGTGTCGGCGTTTCGTTCATGAGCATCGCCATCATCGATTACGGTTCGGGCAACCTGCGTTCGGCGGCAAAAGCGTTTGAACGGGCCGCCCGCGAAGCCGGCTTAAACAAGCCCGTTCATGTGACCGCAGACCCCGAAGCTGTGCGCGCTGCCGAACGGATTGTCTTGCCAGGCGTCGGTGCGTTCGGCGATTGCAAAAGCGGCCTCGAGGCCTTGCCCGGTATGATCGATGCACTTGAAGATGAGGTACGTAAAAAATCGAAACCGTTTATGGGCATTTGCGTCGGCATGCAATTGTTGGCCGATACGGGATATGAGCACGGAACTTACAAAGGGTTCGGCTGGATTCCCGGCGAAGTCGTGCCGATTAAACCAAACGACGGGACACTAAAAATTCCACACATGGGCTGGAACGATCTCGCGATTAAAAAACCGCACGCCATGTTCGATAGCATCGCGTCCGGCACGCATGCCTATTTTGTGCATTCGTTCGGGTTTGAGTGTACGGATGAAAACAATATCGTTGCGACTGTTGATTACGGCGGTGCCATCACGGCGGCAATCGGCATGGACAACATCATCGCGACACAATTCCATCCGGAAAAAAGTCAGGCCATGGGCCTGCAGTTCATCACTAACTTTTTGAAGTGGCGGCCATGATTTTTTTCCCGGCAATCGATTTGAAAGACGGTCAGTGCGTTCGTTTGCTGCGTGGCGAGATGGATCAGGCGACCGTGTATGGCGACGACCCGGCGGCCCAGGCGCGGACGTTTGCAGCGGCGGGTTGTTCGTGGCTGCATGTGGTCGATCTCAACGGTGCCTTCGAGGGCAAGCCAGTGAATAAAAATGCCGTCGATTCCATTCTTTCCGCTACCGGAATGAAAGTGGAGCTGGGCGGCGGAATCCGAGACATTTCAACGATTTCCATGTGGCTCGAGGCTGGAATCGCTCGGGTGATTTTGGGTACTGCGGCCTTAAAGGACCCGGCGCTGGTCAGGGCCGCTTGCCGCCAGTTTCCGGGCCGCATTGCCGTCGGTATCGACGCCAAGGATGGTTTCGTCGCCGTCGAGGGCTGGGCGGAAACGTCTTCAATCGCGCCACTCGATCTCGCCCGGCAGTTCGAAGACGCCGGTGTTGCTGCAATTATTTTTACCGACATTTCGCGTGATGGCGCGATGGAAGGACCGAACATCGATGCGACCGTCGAGCTTGCCGGCGCGATTTCAATACCCGTGATTGCGTCGGGCGGCGTGTCGTCCATGGACGATTTGAAAAACATTAAAGTAATCGGTGAGGGCAAGCTTGAAGGCGTGATTGCCGGACGCGCCGTTTATGATGGCAGCGTTGATCCGAAAGACGCCGTTGCTCTGTTGGAAGCCGCTTAGTGTCATGTTGAAAGTACGTATCATTCCCTGTCTCGATGTCGATTGCGGTCGTGTCGTCAAGGGAGTCAACTTCATCGATTTAGTGGATGCCGGCGATCCGGTGGAACAGGCTAAGGTTTACGATGCCGCGGGCGCGGATGAACTGACGTTTCTCGACATCACCGCATCGCACGAAAACCGCGAAACCATTTACGATGTGGTTGGTCATACGGCGGAGCAGTGCTTCATGCCGCTCACCGTCGGCGGCGGTGTGCGCACGACAGACGATATTCGTAAATTATTGCTGGCCGGCGCCGATAAGGTATCGATCAACACGGCCGCGGTTCACAATCCGGAATTTGTGAAAGAGGCGGCCGAAAAGTTCGGCAGCCAATGTATTGTTATTGCGATCGACGCAAAATCGACAAACGAATCTGGGGCCGATGATAAGTTTGAAGTGTTTACCCATGGCGGGCGCAAGGAAACCGGTATCGATGCGGTTCAATGGGCCGAGCGCATGATGTCTTACGGCGCCGGCGAAATATTATTAACTTCGATGGATCGGGACGGCACCAAGGTTGGCTTTAACATTCCTTTGACCCGCGCAATCGCCGATGCGGTCTCGATTCCGGTGATCGCCTCGGGCGGCGTCGGCAATCTCGATCATCTCGTCGAGGGCGTTACCGAAGGGCATGCATCCGCCGTTCTTGCGGCCTCGATTTTTCACTTCGGCACCTATACCATTGCTGAAGCGAAAGCGCACATGCGTGAAGCCGGAATCGCTGTTCGCGATGTTTGAGGAAACGCCATGAGTGAAAACGAAGTTGAGATTCTTGAACGGTTGTTCGCGACGATCAAAAGCCGCCGTGGCGCGGATGCACAATCGTCCTACACGGCAAAATTGTTTGCCGAAGGAAACGAGAAAATCTGCGCGAAGATTAAAGAAGAGGCGCTTGAAGTCATCCAGGCCGCGCGTTCGGAAACCGATGAAAGGGTCGTATCGGAAAGCGCCGATCTTTTATATCATTTGCTGGTGTTATGGGCATCGAAGCAAATCGAGCCCGACCAGATTTGGGCCGAACTCGCGCGACGGGAAGGTGTGAGTGGAATTGAAGAAAAGCGGTCGCGCAAAAAATAGCGAGAGGAAAATTGACATGGCACCACCTCTTCCGAAAGCGTACGAAGACGATAATATCTTTGCAAAAATCCTGCGCGGTGAAATTCCTTGCGACAAGGTTTACGAGAACGATCACGCGTTGGCGTTTAAAGACATTAACCCGCAGGCACCAACCCATGTTCTCGTTATTCCGAAAGGAAAATATATTTCGTTTGAGGATTTTTCCCGCAATGCGAGCGACGCGGAAATCGCCGGATTTGTCCGCGCTGCCGGTGAAGTCGCGCGGGGTGCTGAGGGCGCCGTCGAGCGGGGGTTTCGCATTCTCGCCAACCACGGCCCCGAAGCGCACCAGGAAGTGCACCATTTTCACTTGCACATCTTTGCCGGCCGCGATACCGGACCGATGATTTCCCGGTAACGGCCTGCAATCAATTGATCCAGATCATATTGAGAATTGACCACGGGCACTAATCTACCATCTCCTGGAATCATTTTGTGCTGCGATTGAAAGCAGGACCAAGATGTTTCGTCGGCTATGTGCAGCGTATGTGTTAAGTGTTTTTATGATCGGCGTTGCCCGCGCAGAGCATGTTGAGGGCGTGCCTCACGCTAAGCCCGGCGAAAAGGCTGTCTTTATGGTTTTGTTGCCGAACACTGATATGGCGCACGCCAGCGAAATGCCGTCGATGGAACGATGTTTGGCTGCGATCCAATATCTCTCCCGGGCAATATGTGTCGAAGCCATAATACCGCCATCCGGCGACTGGCCTGATAAAATTCTCAACATGATACCCCCGCCCGACGATGTGCCTGATTAATGAGATTGATTCAAATCAAAGTCCTTATTTACGGTCTACCATAGGATAATTCTGAAGAGTTGAGTCTCAAGGATGGAGGTACCGATGGAATTGCAAAAACCGTCGCTGGTAACGCGCATAACGGTCGGCAAGGGTGTCGGCCTCGTGGTCGGCCTGATTGGGTTTGTCGCCCTGCCCATATTTGTTCCCGAAATTGATTGGTTCATTCGCTGGGGCGTGCTGCTTTGGTACACGACCATGGGGGCGATTATCGGCGTGTTTGGTGTTTTCACCGAGCATCCCATTTTGCGCCTGCCGATGCCGTGGTGGTTTCGTGCCCCGGTTTTGGGTGCGTGGATGAATTTCGTGCTGACGTTTTTCGCTTACGATACCATGGCGATGGTCATGACGGTGACGTTCGGCGAGGGCGGATATTTACAGTCGCCGTTTTGGTTCACCCTAGAGGGCGCCGTGGTCGGCGGTATCATCGGATACTTTGCGACCCTATTTGGCGGCGAAGGTAAGGCGACGGTTGGGCGTTAAGGCAATGATTTAAGATTGTGACGCGGCGAGTTTTTCTTCCGCGTTCATCCAATCTTGTTCCGCCGCTTCCATAGCCTTTTCGACATCGGCCAATTTCATGTTCAGTGCACGCAGATCATGACTGTGACCTTCATATAATGACGGGTCGGCCAGTTGTTGCTCGATCTCGGTTTTTTGTTGGCTCAGTTTTTCGAGTTTATGCTCGGCGGCTTGCGCCTTTTTGCGAAAGCCCGCGGTTTGCTCGCGAGCCCGGGCGCGTTCCTGGCGTTCGGCTTTTTTATCGATCTTATCCGCATGCCCATTCGATTTTTCGGTTTTACTCTCGCGTCTTCTTTGCCGCGCTTGATCGAGTAAAAGACGGCGGTAGTCGTCGAGGTCGCCGTCGAATGGTTCGCATCGGCCGTCATCGATCAGCCACAAACGGTCACTGATTAATTTAATCAAATGAGTATCATGGCTTACTAAAATGACCGTGCCCTCATAAGCATTTAACCCTTGCACGAGGGCTTCGCGGGCGTCGACATCGAGATGGTTGGTCGGCTCATCGAGCAGCAGAATATGCGGCGCCTCAATACTCATCAGGCAAAACAGCAAGCGCGCCTTTTCCCCGCCCGACAGATCGCCAATCTTGGTCTCCGCTTTGTCGGCGCCGAAACCGAAGCGGCCGAGGTGCGCGCGCACCTTGCTTTCGGTCGTCATCTCCAGGCGCTGGGTGAGGGTTTCGAGCGGTGTCGAAGAAAGGTTCAGTTCATCCGCCTGGTGCTGAGCGAAGTAGCCGATTTTCAGTTTGCTCGATTTCGTTACCTTGCCGTCCATCGGTTTTAGACGTGCCGCAAGAAGTTTCATCAGCGTCGACTTGCCGTTACCGTTCGCGCCCAAAAGCGCGATGCGGTCGTCGTGATCAATGCGTAAATCGAGACCGGAAAGCACCGGCTTGTCATCATAACCAATGGTCACGCGATCCATCGCAATCAAGGGCGGCGATAAATCAGTCGGGTTGGGGAAAGTGAATGTCGTCGTGCGCTCTTCCATCACGCTGGCGATGGGCTCCATGCGCGCCAGCATCTTAAGCCGGCTTTGTGCTTGGCGTGCTTTGGTCGCCTTGGCGCGGAAGCGGTCGACAAACGTTTGGATGCGTCGCTGCTCGTCCAATTGTTTGCTGTGCAAGGCGGCTTGCCGGCTCAAGTTTTCGCGCCGGGTGCGCTCAAAGCGGTCATAGCCGCCGGCATAACGGGTGAGCTTTTGGTTATGCAGATGCACGATCGTATCGACGGCGCGGTTTAATAGATCCCGGTCGTGGCTGATGACGATCAATGTGCCCGGCCATGTCGAAAGGTAATTTTCAAGCCACAGCGTCGCCTCAAGATCAAGATGATTGGTCGGCTCATCGAGCAACAGGAGATCGGGCCGCGCAAACAACGTACCGGCCAGCGCAACACGCATGCGCCAGCCACCGGAAAATTCAGAACACGCGCGTGCTTGGCCCGCCTCATCGAAACCGAGGCCGGCCAAAATGGCGGCCGCGCGGGCGGTGGCGGTGTGGGCATCGATGTCGGCAAGACGGGTGTGGATTTCCGCAATGCGGTTTGGGTCGTTCGCGGTTTCGGCCTCTTTTGTGAGAGCGGCTAATTCCGTATCGGCGGCGAGCACGGTTTCGAGCAGGCTCGCTTCGCCGCTCGGCGCTTCTTGTGCGATACAGCCGATTCGTGTGCGCCCGGCAAGGCGAATACTGCCACCGTCCGGCGCGACCTCATCCAAAATCATTCGAAACAATGTTGTTTTGCCGGTGCCGTTCCGCCCGACCAGCCCAACCTTATGGCCCTTCGGTACATGCACGGATGCGCCGTCAAACAATAGGCGTCCGCCGATTCGATAGCTGAGATCGTTGATGTGCAACATGATGGGAGTTGTTTAGCGGTTCGGCAACGATTCGACCATGGATTTCAGCAAGCCGAAATTGGACGGGTCCATGTCGAGCGTGCCTTCATTGATACGCTTATCCAGTGCCGTAGAGGCCGTGTTGACCGGTGTGGCAATACCAAATTCTTGGCCTTTTTCGGCGACGACGCCGGTGATATGCGACATTTCGCTTTGCCGACCCTTGATGTGATCGTGAATGGCGGCCGTCGTCGCGTTTTTGCCGATATGACCAAGCAGCGTGTTCATGGCATTGAGTAAAACCTCATCGGTCGCCCCTGCAAATTCGTCCGCGTTCATGCCGAACACGGGCTCAAGTGAATATCCCAGTGCCTTGCCGACGGCGACGGACTCACGGCCCGCCTGAATAGCGAGTTCTTTCATGCCCGGCAGTTGAGAGGCCTCCCAAGTTTTCAAGCCGAGCAAGCCGGTGAGGCCCATCAACATGGTATTGGCGACAAGCTTGGTCCACTTCGCCCCTTCGATGTTTTCCGTGAGATCGATGCGCGCGACGTTTTGCATAATTTCTTGAACGTCTTTCAGCCGCGGCGTGATCGAGCCATCAAGCTCGCCCAGACCGAACCAGGTTTTTTCGTATGTCGTGTCGCGCTGCACGAGCCCCGGCGTGAACATTTCGCCGGACAGCTCGACGACGGCACCGACGGTGCGCCCACGTCCGACAATGCCGGCGATCATTTCGTTGTTCATGCCGTTTTGCAAACCGACGAGAACGCCGTCTTCTTTAAGATAAGGCTCGATCAACGCGCAGGCCCATTTCGTGTCGTTCGATTTAAAACACAAAAATACGATATCGAATGTCGGCATGTGTTCGGCGAGCTCACAAAGATGCCAGGCTGTTACGGGCACATTCACATCTTCATCGGGAAACTGGATAGTGACGCCTTTAGCCTTCATGGCCTCAACGTGCTCGGGCCACTGATCAATCAGGGTTACGTCAAGACCGGCGCGCGTTAAGTCGGCGCCGACGCATGAGCCAATGGAGCCGGTGCCGAGGATGGCAATTTTTTGATGTTGAACGCTCACGCTACCGATTGGGAATCGATTCGATTAACGATTTAAGGAGACCAAAGTTTGCCGGATCGAGCTCAATTTCTTTGTCGTTGAGGCGGCGGTCGACTTCCGTCACCGCGGCGTTGTGAGTCACGGGAATGCCGAGACGCTTGCCTTCCTTGGCGACCAAACCGTTGATCAGCGACATCTCGCTTTTACGTCCCTTTTTATAATCCATGATCGACGTGGTGATGGAGTGCTTGCCGGTGTGTTCTTGTAGCTTGCGCATGGTTTTAATCAGGGTTTCGTCAGAAGCGCCGGCGAACTCTTCCGCCGTCATGCCGAAGATCGGCTCGATTTGATAACCGAGCGCGATGCCGACCTCGAGGGATTCGCGCCCTAGCTGCACGGCGATATCGGACATGCCTGGCAGTTCGCGCGCGTCCCAGTTCTTCATGCCGGTGATGCCGATGGGCCCCATGGTCATGGTGTTGGCAATCAGCTTGGTCCACTTCGCGCCCTCGATGTTGTCGGTGAGCGTGATGGTGGCAACGGATTCCATAATCTCTTTCGCTTCAAGCAGGCGGTCTGTTGTGGAGCCGTCCAGTTCGCCCAACCCGAACCAGGTACCGGGGCGCGTTGTGTCGCGCTTGACGAGGCCGGGGCCCTGGAACATATCGGCGGATAGCTCGACACAGGCGCCGATGGTGCGTTCCTTGCCGACCACGTCGACGATGGTCGGATTATTCATGCCGTTTTGCAGGCCGATGAAATAACCGTCTTCTTTAAGATAGGGCTCGATCAAGGTGGCCAGCCAACGGGTATCGTAGGACTTAACCGCCATGAACACGCAATCAAATTCGGGCATGTGTTCGGCAAGCTCGCACAAATGCCAAGCCTTGACCGGAATTTGCAAATGCTCGTCCGGTAGCGTGATGTCGAGACCTTTTTCCTTCATGTATTCGACGTGCGCGGGCCACTGATCGATGATCGTGACGTCGAGTCCGGCCTTGGTGAAGTCGGCACCGACGCATGATCCAATCGCGCCGGCACCGAGCATGGCGATTTTTTTATCTTTAATGCTCATGGTTAATTTTACTTATCAATAATGAGGTCGTTGCCGGAAAGGTGCTCGACCGTTTGCCCTGATTCACTAAACGTCCGTGTGACAATGTCGGTCGTATAGATCCATAAAATCTTCAGCGACTTATCGTCGGGTGCGACGAAGCGGTGGGACTTGCCCTTCGGAATATAGGTCGTGTCGTATTGCTTCACCGCGACCGGCTCTTCGCCCTCGACCTCGCAAACGCCCTCGCCCTCGAGGATGGTGACCTGCTCATCGCAGTTATGGGAATGAAACGGCACCTCGTTGCCCGGCGGAAATGTCGTGATGCCGGTGGTGATCAGGGTGTCGTTGTAAACGCCCTTGGTGATCAGCGGCGTCGACTTGACCCCGTTGCCCCGTTCGACGGTCTCGATTTCGTCGATTTTCACAATGGTGGCGTTCGGCATAGATGCATTCTCCCGTATTTTAATCGTTCCGTTATCGTTATAATCGTTATAATCCCAGCAATTTAGCAGCATTGCCGCCGAGAATCAGATCCCGGTCCGCATCGCTCAAGCCTTG
>CALINB010000148.1 GCA_938045325.1 uncultured Rhodospirillales bacterium
TTTTGTTTTCTGTAGTTTTAGACCGCGCCGACGGTGAGTTGGCACGGCTTACAAATACCCGAAGCCCTGGGGGGCATATTTACGATCTGATATCTGATGCGATCTGCAACGCGTTGATCTTGATCGGGTTGGGTATCGGACTGCGTCATGGCAGTCTCGGTGACATGGCGATTGCTTACGGATTAATAGCCGGCGTTTCCGTATCGGCTATTTTGTGGATGGTCATTCAAATGGAATCCATGAGCGGCGAAAGGGCAGCCGAGCTGCCGGGCTTTGCCGGCTTCGATCTGGATGATCTTGTTATTTTGATTCCGGTTGGTGTTTGGCTTGGATGGTCGCAAGTGCTGTTAATTGCCGGTACCATTATTGCGCCAATCGTCGCAATTGTGTTTGTGATCATGCTTTTTCGTATTCGACGCAAGGCGCAGCCGCCACGAGCAATAGATTAAGTATGTGACCGAACCGATGCAGGCTAGGACAAAGAAATAGGGTAAGAAACCCAGCCAGGTGATTGGGGCAATCAGGTACATGCCGTCTTCCAATTCAAGTCCGGCAAAACCCGGGTAACCGATGGCATCATGCGTATCGTCAAGCTCGACTGATTTATCGAGATCGAAACTAATAAACATGCAAGAAACTGATGAAATCGCTCCGGCAATCCCAAGGATCAAGGCCCAATTTCCTAATGCGGTCCCACCGAGTTCGGCTTGATGTAATCCAATGCCAAGGCAAATAAACAAAGCAGAATAACTAACCGTACCGGTGATGTAGTCAAAGTAGTAACCGAATTTGGAGCTTAATTTTTTTTGCCGGGCGAGTTCGCCGTCAAAGTGATCGAGAAAACGGGATAACACAAATAAGCCGACTCCCCAATTTAGTGCCGAAGATGTTCTTTGGGCGATCAGCCAGCAGCCCGTAAGGGCAACAATGAGGGAGACCCAGGTTAAATGGTTGGGCGCAATCGGGGTTTTGACGAGCGGCTTGACCAAAATGCGGGCAATTCTTTGGTCCCACGGCGGCATTTTTAAAGCCATGGCCTTAATTCTCTTTCAAAAGACAACAACTATAAGGTGGGGTTGCTGGTAATTTCTGTCAAGGTTTTGAGTTGCAGTGTATCAGCTGCCCTTGCTTGAATCTCTAAAGGGGCGGTATAAGCCCGGTCAACCTTTGGAAGACAACTAGTTGAAAAGATTAGTAAGACGTGATTGAAAACGTTCTTAATTTTGGCCGTCGAATGCTCGTGCAATGGGTCGAAATAACGCGGCGATTTGCCGTCCTGGTGGTTATCGCATCTTTATTGCTGACAGCCTTAACCGCTGTTTATTTCGTTCAAAATGTCAAAATCAATACAGATACCGATGACATGCTGTCGGCTGAGTTGCCCTACCGGCAGCGGTCAAAAGAGTTCAGCCGCTTATTTCCTCAGTTCTCTGACAATATTCTTGTCGTAATTGATGGCGCGACCCCCGATTTAGTCGATGATGCAACGGAAAAGCTTGTAAAGCACTTACGAAGTCAACCAACGTTGTTCGGCTCGGTATATGATCCTGTCGGCCTCAAATTTTTTCGCCAAAACGGTTTGTTGTATTTATCGACTGAAGAACTGTTCGATTTGACTGACCGTTTGGCCGAAGCTCAGCCTTTTTTGGGGACACTTTGGAAAGACCCGAGTTTAAGAGGCTTATTCGGCCTGATCAGTCTGGCTATTGAAGAAAGCCTAAAAAAATCGAATACAGCCGGCGCAAAAGATAAGGCGCCGATAGAGATCGTCACGGTGCTCGATGCCATGGCCGGGGTGATCGAGGCGCAAGCAAAAAATCAATTCTCCCGATTGTCGTGGCAAAACGTTATGCGCGGTCAGACGGATTCGAATTCGGTCAATAGACGGTTTGTTTTACTGAAACCGGCGCTCGATTTTTCTTCGCTGCAGCCCGCTACGGCGGCCATGAAAAAGCTGCGAAAGATTATTGCGTCACTGAGCCTGACGCAGGATCATGGCGTACGTGTCAGACTCTCCGGCAGCGCGGCAATCGCGCAAGAAGAGCTTAAAAGTGTCGAAACAGGAATGGGCATTGCCGCGGGCCTGTCGCTGACCCTCGTTTTAACATTGCTGATATTGGGGCTTCGTTCCGCCCGATTGGTCGTTGCAACAATTTCAACATTAATAGCCGGTCTTGTATGGACGGCTGGTTTTGCCATCTTTGCCCTCGGCCAGTTAAATCTTATGTCGGTTACCTTCGCTGTGTTGTTTATCGGTTTAAGCGTCGATTTCGGTATTCATTTTTCACTGCGTTACCAAGAAGAAATGAACCGGAATGTATCGCATGCCGTCGCTTTAGGCCGTGCAACGCAAAGTGTCGGTGGTTCGCTGGTCCTTTGCGCGATTGCCGCCGCTATCGCCTTTTTCGCATTTTTGCCGACCGCTTATGTTGGATTGGCCGAGCTGGGCCTTATTGCCGGGACCGGCATGTTTATCGCTTTGTTCGCCAATCTCACGGTCTTGCCGGCTTTGTTGACGCTGATCCCATCCCGTATCAGGCGACGAAGGGCGTATGAGGAAGTTTTATTGCCCGCCATTCTGCCCTCGATCCGTCATCATGCACGGCCGGTGCTATTTGGATGTTTAAGTGTCGGGTTATTAGCCGGCATTTTGCTGCCAAAAGCGCATTTCGATTTTGATCCGTTAAATTTGAGAGATCCGAAGACGGAATCGTTAAGCACTCTTTTAGAGCTCGTGAATGATACTCAGACGAGTCCGTACGCGATTAAGTTTTTGGCAAAAAATCGGAATGAGGCGCAAGAAATTTCACGCAAACTTAAAGCCTTGCCTGTCGTGAAAGAAGCCCGTTCAATTGAAAGCTTCATCCCAAGCAAGCAAAAGCAGAAAATTGAAACAATTAATGATATTGCGCTTTTGCTGGTACCTGCTTTAAGTGTGACAAAACGAGAGACGCCGCCGTCACTGCAAGATCAAACTGCAGCCCTCGTAAAGCTTCGAAAAGATTTAGGCCGTTTGGCCGATTCGTCGGCCCATAAGCAAGCTCGTAACAGCGCCCGCCGTTTAGCAGGGGCGTTAGACCAACTGGAAAAAAAGATAACGCTGAATAAGAGTGTTATGGCCGAATTGCAAACCAGGTTGATTTCATCTTTGCCCAAGAGACTAAATCGGCTTAGAGAGTCATTGCAGGTTGAGCCGGTCACACTGAAAAATTTGCCCCCCGAAATTAAGTCACGTTTTATCGCGCCGGACGGGCGGGTCAGGGTTAAGGTTTATCCGAAAGAAAATGTCCGTGATCGTCAGGCGCTTTTAAAGTTTGTTGATAGCGTTCGCACAATTGTTCCGGAAGCGGTTGGCCCTCC
>CALINB010000149.1 GCA_938045325.1 uncultured Rhodospirillales bacterium
CCTTGGTTTTAAGAATTCCCATTAAACCGGGGGACGATAAATGAGCAGCGTCCAGCATGACGGCCATCGATTTTCCGAATCGGTTTAAGCCGCAAATGCCGGCAATCGGATCGCCCGGCATGTCCCGCAGAATGTTCGCAATAGCTTGTTTATGAGGCTCCAAAACATCGAACCGGCGCATCAGGACATCAAAGAGCCGGTCGCGCGGCGCTTCGCCCTGGTCCGCCGGATTGGTTCCCGCACACACGGTCTCGTCAATATCATCAAGGAAGGCGTGCAGGATGGCCTGTTTGCTGGGAAAGGCCTCACACACCGTGCTCAAGGGTATTTTGGCGGCTGTCGAAATAGATTGAAGGGTGACCGTCCGCCAGCCTTTGCTCGCCGCTTGATCCAGCATGGCGGCAATTAGGCGCTCTCGAATCGTTGCCGCCGAAGGCTTGCGTTGTTTTTTAGCCTTACGCTTTGCGGTTTTTGCCGATTTCTTTGGTTTCGTTTTTCTTGCCATGTTTAGCCTGCAGCCCGGAAATGATCGGTTCCATTACATATAGGGACTAAACCGGGCGTGTGCCATTCACCGTTGTGCGATGCATAAGCCGCCGCAAAGGCAGGTCGAAATCCTTAATCGTCTTATGCTGGACGGAACAGTTATCCCACATCAGAACATCGCCAACCTGCCATTGGTGGCGGTATTTAAACTTCTCTTGGATGCAGTGATTTGCGAGATAATCGATGAGCGTCAAGGCTTCTGCGTCCGGCAGGCCTTCGATGCCGATACATTCACCGTCACTGGCGACATAAATACATTTTCGGCCCGTCACGGGATGGGTCCGGATCACCGGATGTAGGACATTTGGCCGCTCTTTTTGCTGGTCCCGGCGTGTGATTGCATCCCGTTTTGTGTCGGCGGCACGTTTTTTATGGCGAAAACTATGAATCGCCTTTAAGCCGATGGCCTTTTGTTTGATGCCGTCATCAAGATCATCGAACGCCGCCGCCGTACTGACGAAATGCGTTTCGCCTAAGGACTTTCCGTTTTCGAAGGGAACTTCTTTCGCATGTAAAATCGAACAGCGAGGTGGTGTTTCGATATAAGAAATATCCGAATGCCAGAACCGCCCGGCATCAGCAAGTCCGATGGGCTTACCGTTTTCCTCGACATTCGTCACCAACAGGACTTCCGGGTGCGAGGGTAATGCGTATTGCGTGATCGGGCTGATTTCGATCTCACCGAATTTTTTTGTGAATTTGACATGCCGATCCGGGGATAAATTCTGATTTCTAAAAAATATGACGGAATGTTGGTGAAACGCGGCTTCGATCTGCTCAAATTCGGAGTCGCTCAATTCACTCGAAAGGTTAACGCCGGAAATCTCCGCGCCTAATGCCGCCCCCGTTGGGGTTACGGTTAAGTGATCGTGTATTTGGGGCTTTGCTTCCACCATCGAGAAACCTCGTTCTCTTCACGGCAATATTGTGACGGGAGAAATTGAAGATCGCAAGTAGACCGATAAGGATGGCTAAAGATAAGGCTATTTAACCGGGTTGAATTGACCACTTTTGCGGTCAAGCGAATATAATTCACCCTTAGCGATATCAAAATGACCTCCATGAAATTGGAGGCGGTTTTCTTTTAGACGTTCTTGAATAAAGGGAAACTTTGTCAAATTATTCAGTGAAGTTTGAATGGCAGCGTATTCCATTTCCAACTGCAATTGTTCGGGGGCGGTGCCGGGGTTTGATTGAACGACGTGATCGCGTGTTGATTTAAGGATCGACATCCATTTACCGATAAACTCGCCGCCGGCATCCGGGTTGTTCAGTCCCTGAAGGTATGCCTTGATGCCGCCGCACTGACCATGTCCTAAAACGACGATGTGCTCGACATTGAGGCCGCAAACGGCGAACTCAAGTGCGGCGCGGGTGCCACTGTAATCGCCGATTGTGGTGTAGGGGGGTACAAGATTGGCGACGTTACGAACGACGAACATCTCGCCCGGTTTGGCATTGAAAATGGCGGCTGGTTCGACACGGGAATCACAGCAACTGACGATCATGGTTTTCGGCGCCTGCCCCTTGTCGGCAAGCGTGTCGTATAAGTCTCGGTATCGCGAGTAATGGTCTTGGCGAAATTGTCGATAACCTGAAATTAAGTTGTCGTTTTCAATCATGTTGATCGTCCGGTTTAATGTGTGATTAGTCAGCGAGTTCTTTTGACCGCGCCGCCGCGGCTTGAATGGCTTTAATCAACAGGGGGCTAAGTCCATTCGGTGCCATGAGAACCTCCAGGGCGGCCGCCGTCGTTCCACCAGGGCTGGTGACGTTTTCCCGCAGCGTCGCAGCGTCTTCCGTCATTTGGTGCAGCATGGCGCCCGATCCCGAAACCGTTGCACGGGCAAGCCGAATAGCCAGATCGTTAGGCAGGCCGGCGGCGATACCGGCTTCCGCCAGGCATTCCGCTAAATAAAAAATATAAGCGGGACCGCTGCCGGAAACGGCCGTAACGGAATCCATCAATGCTTCATCCTCGAGCCAAACGACCTCGCCGACGGCTTCAAGTGAATTTTGGCAAAGATCACGCTGCTCCGGTGTTACGTTTGGATTCGCATAAACGGCCGTGATGCCCTGTTGAATGGCCGCCGGTGTGTTCGGCATGGCACGAACGATCGGGGCATTCGGGCCAAGGTGTTTTTCGAAAAAGGAAACGGTTTTACCGGCCGCAATGGAGAGGCAAACGGAACCGGCTTCGGCATAGTGCCGGTAATCCGGTAGCGTGTCGGCCATGACCTGGGGTTTGACCGCAAAGACGATAATGTCGGGCCGATAGTCGCTATGCAGTTCGACGGGCGTTTCCAATACAGAAATGCCGTGATTCTTCGACAGGGCCTTGCCGGTTTCCGGGTTCGGTTCAATGGCAGTGACGGCGCTGGGTGCGAAGCCATTCTCGAGCCAGCTCCCAAGCAATGCTCCGCCCATCTTGCCGCACCCCACAAGGAGCAGCGTTGCACTCACCGGATTATGCCTCGCCGTGGATATCGATCATGGCGGCGGCAACGGCATCGTGTGCCGGTTTGCCACCCCATACGACATATTGAAAAGCCGGGTAAAAACGTTCGCATTCCGATAAAGCCGTTTCAACGAGATCTTGAATTTGTTCGCCGGTCGGCCCGCGTGTCCCCCTGACTAATAGGACATGCCTGAACAAAGGTAGCATTTCTTCTTCCCACATGCCGAAGTGGCCAAGCCAAAGCTTTTCGTTTGCTAAGGCGAGGAGTTCTTGAATGGGCAGGCGTTTGTTTTTTGGCACGCGCATATCGAAGGCGCAGGTGAAATGCATCGCGCCTAGATCTTCATTCCAGGCAAAATACAAACTGTAATCGCACCATCGGCCGGGGGCTTGAACGGATATTTCTTCTCCGTTGCGCCGGTCGGAAAGCCAATCGTTGGCATCTGAAATTTGTTCGATGATGTCTAAGGGATCGTCGGACTTAGAAGAAAAAGAAAGATTGACGTCCGGCATGCCTTCGCTCCTTAAGGCGGTGATTGGCCTCTGAGCTTGACGGCCAAGCCCGATGAGGGGGGGCAAAAAACCGCGCAAAACAAGCTTTAAGACCGCTATATTTAGTGTGAAACTCCCCTCTAGACCACAAGAAGTAGATTGCCAAAGGACGAGCCCGGGCGCAACCCCGAAGGGGCCTTAAATAAATGAATTTTTTGTGGATAACGTTAGGTGCATCCCGGAATGATACGAAAATTGCGGGGATTGCGGGCTTTTTAGCAAGTTCTGCCTAAGCGCTTTTCTTGCGGCCAGGTTTATTAGAAAGCTTTGATAACTGGGTTTCCAGCGCGGCGACCCGTTTTTCCAGCTTTTCCTGTTCCGTCCGGGCCTTGATGGCGACGGCCTTCATAGCGTCGAATTCTTCGCGGGGGACAAGATCCATATCCAAAATCAGGCTTTCGGCCTGCTGACGGACCAGGGCCTTAAATTCATCACGGACGCCGACGAAGGTGGAAACGGCACCGCCGGCCATTTTAGCCAAATCATCAAAAACCTTGTTGTTGGTTTGCATGGAATCTCCTTCCTGCAGCACGGCCCTTGCGGGAAAACAATCAAATGAGTGGTACGAAGGTTGCCTATTATGCTGAGGGGCTATCCTTCAATCAAGCCGTTGATTAGCGTTTACTTTTCGTTCGCTTGCCGCCAGCCTGTCACGGACCTATAAAAAGCCCGCTTAGGAGTTTAAAGTTATCTCATGATTGTTGTCACCGGCGGTGCCGGTTTTATTGGATCGAATATCGTTGCGGCGTTAGAAGACCGCGGCGATCATCATTTGGCTGTCTGCGATAAGCTCGAGGATGGCGATAAATGGCAGAACATCGGAAAACGCGATCTGGCCCATATTATTGCTCCTGAAAAGCTTTTTGATTTTTTAGAAGAAAATAACAGCAATATCGACGCCATTATTCATATGGCGGCGATCTCTTCGACGACCGCAAGTGATGTTGATCTTATCCTTGAGACCAATGTGCGCCTTTCGCTTCGCCTATGGCAGTGGTGCACTCAGCATCATGTCCGTTTCATTTATGCATCCTCGGCGGCAACGTACGGCAACGGCCAGCAAGGATTTGCCGATGATGAATCCCTAGAAGCTTTATCCAAACTGAAGCCGATGAATCCGTATGGTTGGAGCAAGCATTTCTTCGATCGACGTGTGCTTCGAATGGTTACCGAAGGAGGTGTCCACCCGCCGCAATGGGCCGGGTTGAAGTTTTTTAATGTTTACGGCCCCAATGAAGAACACAAAGGGCCACAAAGAAGTGTTGTTTCACAAATTTTTCCTAATGTTCGCAATGCCGGTACGGTGAGTCTTTTTAAGTCCCATCATCCAGACTACCCGGACGGCGGACAGATGCGCGATTTTATTTGGGTCGGCGATTGTGTCGACGTTGTGCTTTGGCTGCTGGACAATCCGGAAGTCAGTGGACTGTTTAATTGCGGCACCGGAAAAGCGCGAACGTTTGCCGATTTAGCCGGAGCGGTTTTTGCTGCTTTGGAGCAAGAGCCGAAAATAACGTATCGGCCGACGCCGGAGAATATTCGTGACCATTATCAGTATTTTACGGAAGCTGATACAAACCGGTTACGAGCGGCAGGTTACCAAAAACCTTTTACGTCATTGGAAGACGGTGTTGCGGAATACGTCCGTTCATACCTCAATACCGATGATCCTTACCGGTAACGAAATCCGTTAAATGAGTTTAGCTATTGCGTTTCCACAGATTGATCCGGTTTTAATTCAAATCGGTCCGTTTGCCATTCGTTGGTATGCGTTGGCCTATATCGCCGGGTTGCTGGGCGGCATGTATTACATGCAGGTCTTGTCGCGCCAGCTACCGGTCATGGTTAAAGAAATCGAAATATACGATTTTCTTTTATGGGGGACGCTTGGCGTCATTATTGGCGGCCGTCTTGGGTTCGTTATTTTCTACCGCCCCTTATTTTTTCTTGAAAACCCTTTGTCAATTTTTCAAGTGTGGCAAGGCGGCATGTCGTTTCACGGCGGATTAATCGGTGTTGTCGTTGCGGCAATTTTATTCGCGTATAAAAGAAAGATTCAGTTTTGGGCATTCGCCGATCTTATCTGTTGTGCGGCGCCCATCGGATTGTTTCTTGGAAGATTGGCAAATTTCATTAATGGCGAATTATTTGGCCGAACGGCGGATGTTCCGTGGGGCATGGTTTTTCCGCGCGGCGGCCCGTTGCCGCGCCACCCCAGCCAGCTTTATGAAGCGTTTTTGGAAGGTTTCGTATTATTTTTTGTGCTTTTGTGGATGCGCCGAAAACTATCAGTGCGAAACCGGCCCGGCATGCTGTCCGGCGTGTTTTTGGTTGGGTATGCCATCGCCCGATCGACCGGCGAAATTTTTCGAGAACCCGATCCGATATTCGGCCTCATGCTGGGCGGCACGACGTGGGGGCAGTGGCTATCCCTGCCCATGGCGCTATTCGGTCTTTACCTCATTCAACGTTCCCGTAACCGCGCTTCCGTGAGCTAATGACCGGCGCGGCTTCAAATCTATCCGCGTATTTGCGTGAGAGGATTATGAATAAGGGCCCGTTAACTGTGGCCGAGTACATGGTCGATGCGCTCGGCCACCCGACTTGGGGTTACTACAATACAAGAGATCCGTTCGGGACCGCCGGTGACTTTATTACGGCGCCGGAAGTTCATCAGATATTCGGTGAGCTCATTGGCTTATGGTCTGCGGCAATTTGGCAATCATTTGGAAAGCCGAAAAATATTCGTCTGATTGAGTGCGGTCCCGGGCGCGGGACATTAATGAACGATGCCTTGCGCGCACTTCGTCAAACCATGCCCGATTTTTATGCTGCTGTGCATGTCGATCTTCTTGAAATAAGCCCTGTTTTAAAGGCCCAGCAAAAAGCGGTCTTGAGTGGTCACCATGAATCCGTAGCGGTGCATTGGTATGAAAATTTTACTGAGATCCCAAATGGCCCGAGCATCATAATCACAAATGAATTTTTTGATGCCTTGCCAATTCATCAATACGAGCGATTGGCCGACGGTTGGCATGAACGCCTTGTCGGTTTAACAGATGAAGCCACCTTTTGTTTTCAACATGGAAAATTACTCAACGAAGATAGCTTCATTCCCGTTTCGCTACGCCATGCACCCGTCGGCGATGTGTTTGAAACGAGCCCCGCCCGAGAAACCATGGTTCTTGAAATAGGCGAACGATTGCAATCTGCGCAGGGCGCTTGTTTGGTTATTGATTACGGCCATGTTCGACAAGGGGTCGGTGATACTTTGCAGGCGGTGCAGGCTCAAGAATATCATGATGTCCTCGTCTCTCCAGGCGAAGCCGATATTACCGCGCATGTCGATTTTGAGGCTTTAAGTAGCGCGGCAAAAGATGCTGGCTGCGAAGTTTACGGACCGGTTTCTCAAAAACTGTTTTTGGAGCGATTGGGTATCGGTACCCGCGCAGAACGATTGGCTGCCGGCGCAACCGCGAATCAAATACAAGATATTCATCAAGCTGTCTTGCGTTTGGTCGGTGATGAGGAAATGGGAAGCTTGTTTAAAGTTATGGCTTTTGCTGATACGGCAAACTTTTCGAATAAGCCGTTGCCTGGTTTTGAATAAGTGTGGTTCACTAACATTCATGTTTCAATCTGAAGCGCTAAATTCAGCTGGTGGGGTGCGTCACGGATTTTTCACTCGTGAAGGCGGCACGAGCCGAGATGTTTTTGCCTCATTAAACTGTGGCTTCGGTTCCGGAGACGATATAGAGGCGGTTCGCACAAACCGGGACTTGGTGATGCAGCAGATCGAGTTGGCTAAAGACTCCCTCGTGACGGCGTATCAGACACATTCGGCCAAAGTGACGGATGTTACCAAGCCGTGGTCGCCGGAAAAGGCGCCGCAGGTCGATGCCATGGTCAGCCGATCCTACGGTATCGCTCTTGGTATCTTGACCGCGGATTGTGCTCCTGTGTTGTTTGC
>CALINB010000150.1 GCA_938045325.1 uncultured Rhodospirillales bacterium
GGTCGGCACCGTGATCATCATGCCGTCGTCCTTGGCGTTGCGGGTAAAATAATTGATCCCGCGCGCCGAAGCGCCGCCCGGCATGTTGCGGATCAGAACCGTCGGGTTGCCCGGAAGATGCTTTTCGATGAGCGGTGCGAGAAAACGGGCGTTAAAGTGTTGAGCCACCGCCTTCACGGAACGGAACGATGAAGTTGATTTTCTTGCCTTTGAAATTCGCGGCATGTGCGGATGATTGACTGAACGGCAGGGTGAAGGGCACCGCCGCTAACACCGCTGCCACAATAAATGTGTGCAGGGGTTTTCCGCCCTTGAACGAGGTGATCGTCATTGAGAGCTCCTTTTTGAAAGGTTTATATAAAGAACTTTAGACGAGTAGAAATATATACCAGCTATACTACTGCCCGATCACCTGTCAGGCCAACCAAATGTGCCAGCGTTGCACGGGTCAAGTTACAGGGTCGACTCATCCCCCAGCAGCACCGTCACCTGAGAGGACAGCGTGCCGCCGTTGCCATGCGCAAGCGCGGTTTTCGCGTCCTTGACCTGGCGGTCGCCGCCTTCGCCCCGCAATTGACGTGCGGCTTCAATGAGCAAGAACGTGCCGTAGGCGCCGGGGTGGCAGTATGACAGTCCACCGCCGTTGGTATTGACGGGGATTTTACCGCCGGGCGCGATGCCGCCGTCGGCAACGAACGGACCGCCTTCGCCTTTTTTGCAGAAGCCGAGGTCTTCGAGGAACATGATCGTGTTGATGGTAAAGGCGTCATAAAGCTCGAGCACATCGATGTCGGACGGTTTCAGCCCGGCCATAGCGTAAGCCCGCTCGCCGCTTTTGCTCGCCGCCGTCGTGGTGACGTCCGGCATTTCCGAGATCGCGCGGTGCCATTGTTCTTCCGCGCCACCCAGGAAGTAGACCGGTTTCTTTTTGAGGTCTTTGGCCTTATCGGCGCGGGTCATGACGATGGCGCCCGCACCATCGGTGACGAGACAGCAATCGCGTACGCTTAACGGATCGCACACCATGCGCGCGCTCAGCACTTCATCCATGGTGAGATCATCGCGCATGTAGGCTTCCGGGTTTAGTTGCGCCCATTTACGGGCGGCGACTGCGACTTCGGCCAAGTGTTCGCGCGTGGTGCCGAACTCGTGCATGTGACGCGCGGCCGCAAATGAGTACGCGATGATCGGGTAGCGTGGTTTGTACATGATTTCGGATACAGGCGGGTCTGACATAGTCGCCAATTTACCGCCGGCAGTGCGCTGATTGGAGCCGTAACAAATCAGCGCAACATCACACAAGCCTGCTTGTAGCGCGGCTGCAGCATCAATCGCATATTTTACAAATGACGAGCCGCCTAAACTTGTGCCGCCGACGTATTTCGGTTGGATGCCGAAGTACTCACCGATGGTGAGCGTCGGGAAGAAGTTGACGAGCGTCGAGCAGAACAATCCGTCGACATCACGCATGTTAAGGCCGGCTTCTGCCAAGGCATTGTTGGCGGCTTCGGCCATGATTTCGAGGTGCGTGCGCCCGTGCGCTTCGCCGATCCCGGCGGTGCCGACGCCCACAATCGCGGAGGAGCCTTTTAAACTGTTTGTCATGTTCTCCTCCTTACGCTTTTTCGAAGATGACGAGGGGCTCGTCACCGCTGTCGTCGATTTTGGCTTTAACTTTCATCCCGATGGCGACTTCAGCCGGTTCCATGCCGTCGACCCGGCTCATCATTCGCGGGCCTTCGTCGAGATCGATGAGTGCCAAGTTATAGTCGCCGCCGCGTTCCGGGCGCTGACGTACGACGCTGGTCGAATAGACCGTGCCGCCGCCGGAGGCTTCAATTTGGCTGACCTTGTCCGAGCCGCAGGACGGGCAGAGCAGGCGGGCGTAAAAAATATGCGTGCCACAATCATCGCATTGCTGGATGAGGAACTTCCCGTTCTTCAAGCCTTCCTGATAAAGATATTCCGGCCCCGGATTTTCTGGCGGCGGTGGTGCTTTTTTCTCTGCCATGTTTCTCTCCGTGTTTCCTTTGCTTACATGCCTGCTTTTTCGCGGGCTTTTTTGATCATGTCGCGCGCGATGATGAGCTGTTGGATTTGTGAGGTGCCTTCGTAAAGGCGATAGAGGCGAACATCGCGATAAAATCGTTCGATGGGATAATCGGTGATGTAACCGGCACCGCCGAAAATCTGCACGGCGCGGTCAGCGACCCGTCCGACCATTTCAGTCGCGTAGTATTTTGCGCACGACGCTTCAACCGTGATGCGCTCGCCTTTATCGCGTCGTTGAGCGGCATCGAGTACCATGCACCAGGCGGCGTACAACTCGGTTTTTGAATCCGCGAGCATGCCTTGAACCAGCTGGAAATCGGCAATGGGTTGACCGAACTGTTTGCGGTCGATGGCGTAATTCAGACATTCATCGATCAGCCTGTTGGCTGCCCCGCAGGACCCGGCGGCGATATGCAACCGTCCGCGATCCAGAACCTTCATCGCGGTTTTAAAGCCCATGCCTTCCTCGCCACCGACGATGGCGGATTTATGCACGCGCACGTCATCGAAGTTCACATCACTCGTGAGCGTGCCGTGATGGCCAAGTTTTTCGTCCGGTTTAGCAATAGAAAGACCTTTGGTGCCGGCCTCGACCAGAAATGCTGTGATGCCGGCGGCACCCTTTTCGTCCGGGTTGGAGCGCACCATGACGGTAAACACGCCCGCTCGTGTGGCATTGGTAATATAGCGTTTGGAGCCATTGATGATGTAATCGTCGCCGTCTTTTTTGGCATGGGTGCGGAGCGAGGCCGCGTCCGATCCGGAGTCCGGTTCGGTCAACGCAAACGAACCGATGCATTCGCCGGTCGCCATGCGGGGCAGATATTTTTGTTTTTGCTCGTCCGTGCCGTCGATGACAATTCCTTGCGAGCCGATACCTATGGTGGTGGCAAAAGCGGAACGGAACGAGCCGTGCGCTCGGCCGATTTCGTTAATAACCCGGACTTCTTCTTCCATGCCGAGGCCCATGCCGCCGAATTCCTCGGGGATCGTGAGGCCGAATAGTCCAAGATCCTTCATCTCCTGCATGATATCGGGCGGAATGTCGTTCAGTTCCTCGACTTTTCGTTCATTCGGGATGAGGCGTTCTTGGACGAACCGCTGAACCGTGTCGATGAGTTGATCGAGAGTTTCTTGATCGAGAGCCATAATTTTGGTTTATCGCAGTTGTGTGGAGATGATGCGTGGTGACGTTGCAATACAATAGACCCGCCACTAATATCAACCGCACATTAAACCTTCGGTTCACCCTTTAAACCAAGAATATAAAATCATGTCCGTTTTACTCGTCGAAGAGCCCGAAAAGGGCGTCGTTCTCCTGCGGATTAACCGCCCGGAAGCCCGCAACGCCATCAATGCCGAGGTCAAATCGCGCCTCATGGAAGAATACACCCGCCTGGCCGACGATCCGTCCGTGCTCTGCGTGGTCTTGACCGGTGATGAAAACGCCTTCGCCGCCGGCGCCGATATCAAGGAAATGGAAAACGCGACGCCGGTCGATGCGTTCATGCGCAAAAACGAAACCTACTACAACATACTGACCAAGTTTCCGAAGCCGGTGATCGCGGCAATCAACGGCTATGCCCTGG
>CALINB010000151.1 GCA_938045325.1 uncultured Rhodospirillales bacterium
AAAAGTCATGATTTACTGCTGGTAATCCTAGGTTTTAGCGAATTATGGAAATAAAAAGCGTCATCACCATTCTGATGATCCTATCCTTATTCGGGTTTTTATTGCTCGGATTTCCTGTCGCCTTTACGTTGGCCGGTACGGCCCTTTTGTTTGCGGCCATCGGATCGTTGATCGGCATCTTTGATTTTTCTCTCTTTGGCGCGTTGCCGTCGAGAATTTATGGGGCAGCAATGACCAACGAGGTCCTGATTGCCGTTCCCCTATTTGTATTCATGGGCGTGATGCTGGAACGATCGAAGGTCGCGGCGGAATTGCTCGAAGCAATGGCAGATGTGTTTTCCGGCATTAAAGGCGGTCTCGGTATCTCGGTATGCATTGTCGGCGCGTTATTAGCGGCTTCAACAGGCATTGTCGGTGCGACGGTAGTGACAATGGGCCTCATGTCATTGCCAACGATGCTGAAACGGGGATATCAACCGGCTTTCGCCTGCGGCACCATTTGTGCCTCCGGAACGCTGGGGCAGATCCTCCCACCATCTATCGTTCTCATTTTATTGGGAGATCAGATATCGAACGCTTATGTCGATGCCCAACGGTCTTTGGGGAATTGGTCGCCGGACCCTGTTTCGGTTGGAGATTTGTTCGCCGGTTCCTTACTGCCGGGGTTGATGTTAGTCTGCCTATTTATCGCCTATCAATTGTTTGTCGCTTGGACAAAACCTGAATTTGCACCGTCGGCTCCGAAATTTACGGATGATCGATCAAAATCAACAAATTTATTATCGGCGTTAATTCCTCCTGTTATTCTCATCATAGCCGTCTTGGGGTCTATTCTGGCTGGCATTGCCACACCGACAGAGGCCGCGTCTATTGGGGCTGTTGGCAGCATTTTGTTAGCAGCCATTCGATTATCACCTGACGATCAAAAGTCGATTTATGGTTCATGTATATGTTTATTGACCGTTCTCATTTTGGCAAACCTGGTTGATTTACGCCTGGGACGAAAATCCATTCCGATAGGCGATTTTATTGCAATTATAGCTGCATTTATGGGCCTCATAATTTTTGCATGGGGTTTATTTAAAGCGATTGTTGTGACTTGTCGGCAATACAGCGATGATAGCAGCCAAATTATCATAAAAGAGGTAATGATCAGCACGTTGCAAATTACGGCCATGGTTTTCACAATATTAATCGGCGCCTCTATATTTTCTTTGGTTTTTAGAGGGTTTGGCGGTGATGATCTAATTCATAACGCCCTAAGTCAATTACCAGGAGGTGTAATTGGTGCCGTTATTATCGTCATGTTGGTAATGTTTATTCTGGGTTTTTTCCTGGATTTTATCGAGATTATCTTTGTGGTCGTGCCGCTTGTAGCCCCCGTTTTGTTAAAAATGGGCGTTCATCCGGTTTGGCTTGGAGTCATGATGGCCATGAATCTGCAAACGTCATTTTTAACGCCGCCTTTTGGGTTTGCCTTATTCTATCTGCGCGGCGTGGCGCCATCGAGTGTTTCAACCCGTGAAATTTACAAAGGCGCGCTGCCCTTTGTCGGTATTCAGCTGATTGGATTGGTGTTATTGGCGTTATTTCCCGTTTTGGCGACGGGATTACCGAAAATATTATTCAATTAACCTGAATTGAGTTCAATTTAAACTTAAGCGGTAAATTTGCCCGAACGGGGAAAGCCTTTCGGGACAATGAGGCCCGCTTGGCTGCGTTTCCCAATCCATTTCTTTAGCCTGGTCTCAGTATGGCTGCGATCCTTACTCATTTGCCAAACGAGCCCTTCCTTCGCATTATAAGTTTTAGCGTCTTTAAGACCGCCTTTGTTGTAACGCTGTAGAATTACGCCCCGGCCCCTATTCATTTCCGGCAATTCTTTTAGGTTAAATATGATGAGCTTCCGGTTTTCCCCGACAACGGCAACCAAATCGTCATTTTCGCCCATGGGAGAACAGGCAGCGGCTTCTTCGTCGCCACTAAGATTGAGGGCCTGTTTGCCGTTCTTAGTCTGTGCCACAACCTCATTTTCCGGCACAATAAAGCCGCGTCCGGCATCGGAAGCGACCAGCAGACGCCGGTCTGGCTGGTGGATCAGCAAATTAACGATATCGTGCCCGTTTCCGATATCGACCATCAGGCGTAGGGATTCACCGTGGCCCCGACCGGATGGCAATTTATCGCAGCCAATCGTGTAAAACCGCCCGTTTGTCGCAAAAACCAGCAGTTTATCGGTTGTTTGAGCGTGTAAGGCGAAACGAGGCTTATCCCCTTCCTTGTATTTTAGTTTATCGGCATCGTTGATGTGCCCTTTTGCCGCCTTGATCCAGCCCATTTCGGAACAGACCACAGTAATTGGCTCTCGTTCGATCATAGCTTCGAGCGGCACGATCACGGCAGACGGCGGTTCGCCGATTACGGTCCGGCGGGGACCTAAATTTTCATTGGCCGAAAATAATTTTTTAATATCGGCAATTTCGGAGGAAATCCGCTTCCAGCGGCGCTTTTCGTCCCGCAACAGGGCGCGGATCTGCTTGCGCTCGGCGGTGAGTTCAGCGTGTTCTTCCTTAATGGCGTTTTCTTCAAGCTTGCGTAATTGGCGCAGACGCATGTTCAAAATGGCCTCGGCCTGAACGTCGGACAGCTTGAAAGCCTTTTTGAGCTTGGGTTTCGGCTCATCCTCGGTACGGATAATCTTAATGATTTTGTCGAGGTTCAGATAGGCAATGAGCAGGCCGTCGAGGACCTCGAGGCGATGATCAATCTTACCGAGACGAAACTTGGAACGGCGAATCAACACATCATGGCGATGATCCAGAAAAGCCCGCAACGCATCTCGAAGGCTCATCACACAGGGTGTATTGGAGGCAGTCAAAACATTCAGGTTAAGGTTAAAGCGCCCCTCTAGATCGGTCAGGCGAAATAGCTGTTCCATCAACATTTCCGGCTCGACCGAACGGTTTTTGGGCTCGAGCACGAGACGGAGTTCAGCCTCTGATTCGTCTCGAATATCGCTTAAAACCGGGAGTTTTTTGTTGTCTAGAAGCTCGGCGATTTTCTCAATCAGGCGCGACTTTTGAACCTGATACGGAATTTCCGTCACAATGATCTGCCATTGCCCGTGGGACAGTTTTTCTACTTCCCATCGGGACCTGAGGCGAAATGCGCCGCGGCCGGTTTTATAGGCCTCAACGATATTTTCGCGGGATTCCACCAGTTCGCCGCCGGTCGGAAAGTCCGGCCCGGGGATCATTTCCACCAATTTATCGATGGTCGCACGGGGAAATTTGATGAGATGGATCAGCGCATCGCATAATTCGAGCACGTTATGGGGCGGAATACTGGTTGCCATGCCCACCGCAATGCCCGCAGCACCATTGGCGAGAAGATTGGGGAAAGCAGCAGGCAAAACAATCGGTTCAGACTCTTCGCCGTCATAGGTTTCACGAAAATCCACGGCATCTTCGTCAATCCCGTCTAATAGCAGCCAGGCGACATCAGTCAGCCGCGCTTCGGTATACCGCATAGCAGCTGCATTATCGCCGTCAATGCTGCCAAAATTGCCCTGCCCGTCGACCAAAGGATAGCGGACCGCAAAATCCTGAGCCAGGCGCACCAAAGCGTCATAAACGGCCGTATCGCCATGGGGGTGATATTTACCGATGACATCGCCGACGACTCGGGCGCATTTTTTGTAGCCGGCCCCCGGATCCAGCTTAAGCAGCCGCATCGCGTACAATAGCCGACGATGAACAGGCTTGAGTCCATCACGCACATCGGGCAGTGAGCGGGACATGATCGTGGACAGGGCATAAGAGAGATAACGTTCGCTCAAGGCATCCGCGAGCGGTGTTGATTGAATCTGTTGATTTTTAGCCATTGTACGACGCTTTAAGGACCAGTGAC
>CALINB010000152.1 GCA_938045325.1 uncultured Rhodospirillales bacterium
AACAGGCAGCCGTACTCAATGAGGTTTTAAAGCCGCTCGCCGAAGCACTTTCGGAGCTGGACTTCTTAGGCGGCTCGACGCCAAACTATGCGGATTATGCCGTTTTTGGCCGGTTGCAGTGGGCTCGAGTCGTTTCCCGGGAAACATTTGCCCCGACGGACTGGGAAGGGCCGATTAGCGAATGGTTTAATCGCCTTTTAAATCTTTATGATGGATTTGCCAAACAAACACCGAGAGTGCTTGGAGATAAATAAATGACGCTCATCTTATCCAATGAAGAAATCGATAAAATCATCACCATGCCAGAGTGCATCGAGGTCTTGGAAGAGGCCTATGTCGAATATGATGCGGGCAGGGGCGCCGTGCGTGCGCGGACCGATACCCTGGCGCCGACGGCAATGGAGGAAGCGGTTTATGCTTTGAAGTCTGCCGATGGTATTGCACCGAAATTTAAAACATCCGCCGTTCGGATCAATTCCGATATTGTTACGTGCCCGGAGATTGACGGCATGCCGCGCCGGGTGAAGGTGCCCGCGGCCCCGAATAACCGTTGGGTCGGCTTGGTGTTGCTGTTCGATACCGACACGGGAGAACCAACGGCAATCTTTCCCGATGGCGTCATGCAACGTATGCGGGTCGGCGCGACGAGCGGCCTCGGGATTAAATATTTGGCCCGGGAAAATGCAAAAACGCTCGGTATGATCGGTTCGGGGTGGCAAGCGGGGGCTCAATTAATGGCGGCTTGCGCGGTGCGGGATATCGAAACTGTCAAGGTCTATAGCCCAAACAAAGAAAACCGCGAAGCGTTTTGCCGTGAATACGGTGCACGCATGAATGTCGAAATCATTCCTGTCGAATCCGGCGAGGCGGCCATGGAAGGCATGGATATCGCTATGTGTTCATCCAGTTCACTCGACTATATCTTCGATAAATCCTGGATTGCGCCCGGCATGCATTTTTGCTGCATTAAAATCTCAGAGATACCGCCGGATGCGATTTTAGCGGCGGACCGAATGTTCATCCATAACCGCGAAGACAAGCAGCCGATTATCAGCACCAAAGATTTACCCTCGCTCGAAAAAGTCCGCGGCAAGGAAAGCGAAGTCAAAAAAGCGGTCAAATTCGACACCGCGCCGACTTTATTTGATTTGATTTCGGGCCGCGAAAAGGGGCGCACATCGGACGATCAGACGACGTGTTTTATCAACAATACCGGAACCGGGTATCAGTTTGCCGCCGTCGGTGCGATTGCGGTGAAAAAGGCGAAGGAACTGGGTGTCGGCAATGAATTACCGACCGATTGGTTCACTGAAGACGTTCACCCCTAAAGGGGTATCCGTAAAGGAAATCCATAATTTAATTTTGGTTGAATCAAAAACGGGACCGCCGTGGCGATCCCGTTAAATGCACTATCAATTCTACTTGTTTTTCCGTTTGGCGCGTTTTTTTTCTCTCTTAGCTCTTTTTTCAGCCCGCCGTTTTTCACGCTCGGCTTTTTTCTCAGCGCGGCGTTTTTCTCGTTCGGCTTTATCCAGGCCTTTCTTTTTGCCTTTACCGCGTTCCTTTGCCATGTCCTTGGCATCTTCCATGCGGCTGCCTTTTTCAGACTTTTTGCCGGCCCAAGACGGCTTGCCTTGTGCATAAGAATCAACTGGCGTTACCGTATTTAAGGCAAAGGCAAAAGCGCCAGCAATAACAGCCATGAAAAGACGGCAGCTTATGAGTGTAAGTTTTGACATATTTTCTCCGTCCTTTGGATTGAAGCATCTTATAAGCTGATCTATTCCATTTTTAGTGTGATGAAAATCACTATGTTGCCGAATTATGGCATTTCTATGATGCCGTTTATTTTCATATCCTGAATACTATCGTCATCATAGCCCAGTTCTTCCAAGACAGCTTGGCTGTCCTCGCCGATATCCGGAATATCGTGGTGGACCCCAAAGCGCTTGCCGTTCATTTCCAGCGGCAAGGCCGGCATGGATGTCTTTTGGCCGTTGCTGGGCACCGTGACACCAAGCAGGCCGCCTGATTGAGTGAGATGGGGGTCGTCATATAGCTCATGAGGCTTGGTGATCGGCGCGTAGGGTAAGCCGACGCGCTCAAACGTGTCCATGATTTCCTGTTTGGTAAGACGATCGCAGATTTCCTGGACGACCGGAATGACTCTGTTGCGGGCATGCACACGTTTCACGTTTGTGTTGAGCGATTCGTCTTCGAATAGATCGAGCCGATCAAATTCTTTGCAGAAGACTTCCCATTGGGTATCGGTGACGACACCGAGGAAGACTTGTTCGCCGTCATTGGTTTTAAAAATGTCGTAAACCGCCCATGACGCTAATCTTTCCGGCATCGGATCGGCCGGTTTCCCGGTGACGGCGTATTGCGCCATATGCTGACCGACCAACATGATGCAGGTCTCGAATAAAGCCGTATTGATAAGCTGCCCCTCACCGGATTGATCGCGCTCGCGCAGGGCCGCCAGAATGCCGATTACACCGAACATGCCGCCCATGATATCGTTGATGGAGGCGCCGGCACGCAAGGGACGGCCCGTGGGTCCGGTCATGTAGGCAAGACCGCCCATCATCTGCACGACTTCATCAAGTGCCGTGCGATGATCATAAGGTCCCTTAAGAAAGCCCTTGTGGGAACAGTAGATGAGACCTGGATTGAGCTTTTTAAGGTCCTCGAAACCGAGGCCTAGTTTGTCCATGGCGCCGGGTCGGAAGTTTTCCGTAACCACATCGGCCGTTTTAATAAGTTTTTGCACGACGGCCATGCCTGCTTCCGATTTAAGGTCTATGCACAGGCTACGTTTATTGCGGTTGAAGTAGGGGTAGAACCCGGCACCCGCGCCGGTAATGGTGCGTGTTTTATCACCGCCCAACGGCTCGACCTTGATCACCTCGGCCCCCATGTCACCGAGAACAAGCCCGCTCGATGGCCCCATGACCATGTGGCAAAACTCGACCACGCGAATACCATCAAGCGGCAGACCTGCGGTTTTTGGATTTTTGCTCATCATGCGGCCTCTTCGAAACGGCTCACGCCGGTCAGGACAAAATACATATCGAGTACTAAGCGCCCAGTGGCTTCAATTCTGAAGTCTTTTGTGTGAACAAAGATGATGCTCATTAGGTTTCGAGGCAAAGATAATTGCGTTGCCCAAAGTATAGACGTAACGTAGGTCTCAACAAGGAGAATTCTATGAACCAACGTACTGAAGACATTGATGTTTTGGTCAGCGAGGTCGGTCCGCGCGACGGCTTGCAAAACGCCAAGGGCATCATGCCGACAGAGGATAAGCTTAAATGGATTGAGACCGAAGCCGCCGCTGGTGTGCTTGAGATTGAAGTGGGCTCATTCGTGCCGCCGAAACTAATACCCGGCATGGCCGATACAGGCGATGTGGTAAAGGGCGCTTTAAAGGTCGAAGGGATTACGGTTTTAGCGCTCGTGCCGAACCTGCGGGGGGCGGAGAACGCATTTAAAGCGGGGGCCCATAAAGTCACGATCCCGATTTCTGTCAGCGAGCCACATAGTATTTCCAACGTTCGTAAAAATCACAAAGAAATGATCGAAGAAGTACGAAAAATTTGTGAACTGCGCGACAGTTATCCCGAAGGCAAACGTCCCCATGTGGAAACGGGCCTGGCTACGGCGTTTGGATGCTCCATTCAAGGTGTTGTCGATGAATTTGAAGTCATGCGCATGGCCGAAGCTGCCGTCGAAGCGGGTGTCGATGAAGTCGGGTTGGCCGATACGGTCGGTTACGCCAATCCCAATCAAGTTAAGCGTGTCTTTAAATCAACCCGTGCAGCGATCGGCAATAAACTCGGGAGTGCCCACTTTCACAACACCATGGGGCTTGGTCTTGCTAATGTTTTGGCCGCCCTTGAAGTCGATGTGCGAACATTCGATGCATCGTTGGGCGGTCTTGGCGGATGTCCATTTGCACCAGGGGCTTCAGGAAATATTGTAACGGAAGATTTAGTATTCCTGCTTGAATCCCAAGGTTTGCGTACCGGTATCGATATTGAAAAATTGATGGCTGTGCGTGAGATCGTTACGGCGGCATTACCCGATGACCAAATCTATGGCCATGTGCTGCTCGCCGGCTTGCCAAAAGGATTTAAAGCTGCGGCCGCTTAGCTTGGTTTATCGCCTTTAAGCAGGACGCGGTGCAAGACTCGTTTCTGAGTGAGATCCCAATCTTCGGTCGCTTTATGTAAGGCTTGCCGGTTATCCCACATAATCACATCGCCTGGTTGCCAGGTGTGGCGGTAGACGAATTGATCCTGAGTGGCGTGCCGGGCCAATGCGTCGATCATCTGAACGCTTTCTTCCGGCGCCATGCCGACAAACCGTTTCACCCGTAGGGGATTAATATAGATAGCCTTGCCGCCATGGTCGGCATGCGTGCAGGTGACGGGATGCGCGACACCATCAGTTATGGCGTCGGCCGTGCCGGCTGCTTCCTGTTCGCGTTCCTCTCGGGAAGGCGGCTTGCGCCGGTCTTTGAAAAAATGAACTGCCTTGAGATCTTTTATTTCCACCTTCATCGTCTCGGATAAGGCGTCGTAAGCAGACCGCGTATTGGCAAAACAGGTATCACCGCCGGTCTGCGGCAGCGTCACAGGGTTCAGCATGGTCGCTTTCGGCGGTTCAGGTTGATAGGAGTGGTCCGTGTGCCAAAAGCAGCCATAGACTTTCGGTCTGCCATCCTCATGCTTCAGTTCATTGGTCACGTAACTGATGAGCTGACTGCCGTCGACAAGACGCTGTTTGTCTCGCCGCGGCTTCGGTTCACCAAAATTCTTCGCCGCCGCTAAAAATTGCTTGTGGTCCATGTCCTGATTGCGAAACACAATCACAACATTTTCAATAAAGGCCTTGTAGATCTTATCGATTGTTTCAGGGTCCAGCGGTTTGCGAAGATCAATACCGGTTACCTCGGCGCCCAAAACGTCTGAAAGCGGGTTGATTTGAATGGCCACCTGTCATTCCTATCGTTTGATGCGTCGTAATATTGAATATTGTTATATTTAACAGCAAAAAGTAAAATTTAATCGTATCGGGGTGTTGATTATTCCCTCGCAATGTTGGTAAGCCCATAGAATGTCTTTTCAAATCAAACCATTATCCAAACAATACGGGGCCGAAGTGATAGGCCTTGATCTAACCGAAGCGCTCGATTCCGAGACGGTCGAAAAAGTATATAAAGCTTTCGTCGATCAATCTGTAATCGTTTTCCGTAAGCAAAATTTGGAGCCAAAGCATTTTATTGATGTTGCGAAGGCATTCGGTAAGCCCCTAGAGCAACTTTTAACGCGCAACCAACTGCCGGGGTATTCTGTTATTAATACAGTTTCCAATCAGGAAAAAACGAAAGACGGTAAGCCCGATCTGCTAGGCCAAACTTGGCATACGGATCATTCGTTTTGGGCGACACCGCCGAAAGCAACTATGCTGCATGCGGTTACATTACCGAAAGAGGGCGGTGATACTTGTTTTGCCAATATGCAATTAGCGTATGAGGATATTCCCGAAGCATTGCGGGCGCGTATTGCCGGCCTCAAGGCGGTTCATGCCTATCGCGAAAGTAGAAAGCCGCCAAGTGAAGATGAGCGTGCCAATGAAGGCAACGCCATGCCGACGGAAGTCGCCGATGGCATGGTTCATCCTGTCGTGCGGACCCATCCGGATACGGCAAAACAGGCGATTTATATTAATCCGCTTCGCATAAAGCGTTTTTTGGGGCTGGCACCGGTTGCCAGTGCTAAGCTTGTTGATGAATTAACAAAGCATTCGACAAAAAAGAAATACGTCTACAGGCACCGTTGGCGTCAAGGTGATCTGGTTATGTGGGATAATCGTTCAGTGATGCACAAGGTCGATGTTAATTATGACATCACACAACTCCGATTATTGCACCGGATTATTTTGGAGGGCGACAGGCCGGTTTAACGGCAA